>CALCVR010000161.1 GCA_937905915.1 uncultured Eubacteriaceae bacterium | reverse complement strand
ACCATTCTGTACAGCAAAAGGGTTTTGCAGTACAATAAAAATAGATTTATAATTGATTGGTGAAATGAGGAAAAATGAATGACCTTATCTCCGGCTCTTGCGGAACAAAAATACGATACATTAAAACAAATCTTTGGATACGACAGCTTCCGACCTGGACAAGAGGCCATTGTCGACCATCTATTGGGACAAGGTGACGTTTTAGCGGTTATGCCCACCGGAGCCGGGAAATCCATCTGCTATCAACTGCCGGCGTTGATTTTGTCCGGCGTCACCATTGTGGTGTCCCCTCTCATCAGCCTGATGAAGGATCAGGTTCAGGCTCTGATCCAAATGGGAGTAAGAGCAGCCTACATTAATTCCTCCCTTACCGAAGGCCAATGCAGAAAAGCGCTTTATAATGCTTGTCAAGGAATGTATAAAATTATCTATGTGGCTCCTGAAAGATTGTTGACACAGGGATTCCTGCGGTTTGCCCATAGCGTGCCCATCTCGCTTTTATGCGTGGATGAGGCCCATTGCGTTTCTCAGTGGGGGCAGGACTTCCGGCCCAGTTATCTTCAAATCCGGGAATTTATTGGGGAACTTCCTAAACGGCCGCCGGTAGGAGCTTTTACAGCGACGGCCACAGCCCATGTTCGCAGGGATATTTTGCAAATGTTAAGCTTAAAGGAACCGCTGGAAATCATCACAGGATTCGACCGTCCGAACCTTTATTTTGAGGTGCAGCGTCTGCGGGATCGTGATAAGATGCCGGCGCTAAAGGTCTATTTGGACGGGCATCCTGATCGATGCGGTATCGTGTACTGTTCTACACGGAAAAAGGTGGACAAAGTTTATACGCAGTTGACCGATATGGGAATCTCTGCCGCCAGGTATCACGCTGGGCTGGAGGATTCCGTAAGACAACATAACCAAGATGATTTTTTATTTGATAAGGTGCGCGTTATGGTGGCCACCAATGCCTTTGGCATGGGAATCGACAAATCCAATGTAGGATTTGTGGTGCATTACAACATGCCATTGGATTTGGAAAGCTATTATCAAGAGGCCGGCCGGGCAGGGCGGGACGGACAACCGGCCGATTGTATTCTGCTTTATAGTCCTTCGGATGTGCGGACAGGCAATTTCTTAATTGACAACAGCATTCCAAAACCCGGCATAGAGGAAGAGGAGTTGGAAGCATTGCGTCAGCGCCAACGGGAGAGGCTTAAGCAGATGACCTTTTATTGTCACAGCAAATACTGCCTTAGGGGAGAAATGCTGCGTTATTTTGGGCAGCGGCAGAAAGACCCTTGTGGAAACTGTTCGATATGCCTTCCCGGTCAAGAAAAGGCAAACGTAGCGGCCATTGAAGCGGCCAAAGAAAAAAAGGATTCAAGTGGAGGAAAAGGACCTGGATCCGGAACTGTGGCAGACACTCAAAAAATTGCGTCTGGATTTGGCACGTCGGGCGGGGGTACCGGCATTTGTGGTATTTACCGATGCCACGTTGCGGCAGATGTGCGCCATTCTTCCCACCACAGAACAGCAATTTTTACAAGTTCCGGGTGTAGGGGAAAGAAAATGCCAGCAGTACAGCAAATACTTTTTACCTCTTTTCAAAGCATACAAAGGATAGGGAGGGATGGTTGGGTATGCGTGTAACCTATCCTAATTATTACAAGGCGTTTCGTTGTGTCGGGTCGGAATGTCAAGATAATTGCTGTATCGGCTGGGAAATCGACATCGATCCGATCTCCGCCGCTCGTTATCGATCCATGAGAGGAGAGTTGGATGAAAAACTCAAAGAAGGCGTCCAGTGGGAGGACCCCCCTCATTTTAAATTAAAGGAAGAGGAACGCTGTTATTTTCTCAACAGGCGGAATCTCTGTGACATTCAATGTGCTTTGGGGGAAGAGGGCCTATGCGAGATATGCCGCCAACACCCGCGGTTTCACGAATGGTTTGGCGATTATAAAGAAAGCGGATTAGGGCTCTGCTGTGAAGCGGTAGGGAAACTCATGTTTACCCAACAAGATCCTATTTCTTTTGTGCAGGCCGACATTTCCGAACTGCCTGATGACGATGGGCCAGAAAAATGGCTTTTCCAGACAGTATTTCACATCCGAAGTACGGCTTTTTCTGTTATACAGGATCGAGATCTTTCTCTTAGGACCCGGCTTTGTATGTTGATCGAACTGGCTCATACCGCACAGCTTTTCCTGGATCAACAGGATGAGGACGGCTTGAAAAAATTTTTGGATCGGTATCATTCCAATCAGTACCTCCAAACAATGGAAGGACGATACCAGTCCATAATGTGTTCCACAGTAGAAAACTTCAAAAAGATGCTGTATTTTCTAAAAGTGCAGAATCCTTTGGATGAATCGTGGCCTCGGGATATGGATCGATTAGAGAAGGAAATCCCCGGGCTTTTGTCTAGGAGCTATGATTTTTGGCATGACACAACCCATAGAGAACATGAAATGGAACATCTGGCGGTTTATTTTTTGTACCGCTACCTTCTCAAAGGAGCTTACGATGGAGATGTGTTATCTAAAATAGGTTTTGCCGTGGTAGGATGCCTCACCATAAGACTGATGGCGCTCAAGCATTGGCAGGATACCAAACAGTTTTCCATCAACGATCAAATTGAACTGGCGAAGAATTATTCCAAACAGGTGGAATATGATGCCGATAATGTCATAGGATTAATGGAGGCCATATGGGAGGAAGATTGGGCGGATCCTAGACATCTAATGTCCATGGTAGCCAGTTTGTTTCCAGCAGAAAGGAAAAAGGATGCCGGGAAATAATCTCCCGGCATCCTTTTTATTCCTCTTTGTTTGTTTGAGCTTTGGTTTCCTCCGGTTGTTTTTTCATGGCAACAGGACGGAACAAACCGTTTTCGCCCCGGCGGAAGGCCATACCGTAAGGAGCTTGCAGAAGGGGGATAATCTCAGGATCGTAGTTGCAGATGGTGTTAAGATGATAGATGCCGGAATTTTTTGTATTGCTCATATAGTCCTCATCTTCGTCGCCAGCCGTAAACCTCCAACCACTATCCCAATTCACATCGGCAGGATTGGGCTTTTCCCGATAGCAATACCCAACTTTTTCTCCATCCACTAAGATGCGGTCGGTGGCAAGACATCCCTCTACTCCCTGCCAATTGCCAAGAAGGGGACGGATATCCTCCTGTTTGATACGAAAATCTTTGGCATCCTCCAGGCATACATTGGGACGGTCAAGCCGTATGGGGGTTAAATCGGTGGACTTTAAAGTGTCCTGGAAGCGCTGCAAAAGATGGTTCGGGCTGGTACGCAGTTTATAATCCATCTCTTCCCGATAAAGGGGGATCAGTTGATAGAAATGAACTTTGTCTCCGTCGGGCAGAGTGCAGCAGGCAGCCTCTTTTGGGAATCCGCCAGGGGATAAAAGCATCATGCCACACATCTTTGTATTCTCCGCAAATGGGACTTCCCCAGGATTGGCCACGCTATGGCCCCATCCCAACCAGGAATTTTCTTTGCCGGGCAAACGGGCCATCACTTTGAGCCAACGCAAAGGCCAATACCAAGTTTCATCGCTGTCTCCGATTTTCCAGTCTGGAGGGAGACAGATCATCATTTCGGCCCGATCAAATTTATCGGTTTTTAATTCCTTAGGAACATTCATCCGATGGGCGCCCATTCCCATCGTGACCAAGGTGTAGTAATTGCGCTGGGGAGTGGGATTGATCACGCAGATATCTACGTGGACGTCAGGAGAATAGAGTTCATGCAACACATTATCATACTTGCCAAAGTACTGGCCAATGTGGGACTCTACAACTTCCAAGTCTTCCTTGGAATACCATTCAGTAGGCGCTTTGTCCTGTGCCTCTTTGATGCATTTCTCCAAAAACTCCCTGGCGTCACTCCAGAATTCCTGAGCGATCGGATCGTCGGGAATAAGCTTTAATACCGCTTGAAAATGAGGAATAGCCTCTGCTTCCCGATCCAAATAATAAAGAGCATAACCCATGCGAAAATGCCAATCAGGATCCTGCAATCCTTCCTTGGCAGTGCTTAGGAGCAATTGAATGGCATGTTCCAAAGGCTCTTTCTCTCCATATTCGGCCTTATTTTCATAGGCTCTTGCCAGCAAACCGACCAGTTCGTAATCCTGCTCTTGTGGTGGGAGAGCCTCTACGGCATCGATGATTTTTTGAAATTCATCCTCCTGGTGCCAGATATCCAGCTGGTCCAGAAGCGCTTGACGTTGGGTTTGATCCATGGTATATTCCTCCGTTTTTCTTAGGGTACTTTCCTGTTTGGTTTATAATAAAAAAGCCCTGCATCCATCCTGCATTTTTCTTTATCACAGTGATGCAGAACACGGCAAGGTACAACAATCCGTCGGTTCAATGGTTTCTTATTTTGTTTTAGAAAAGAGGCCGCAATTTTTCCCATATCATTTATTCTCCTCAATACCTCTATTCTATCATGACAAGAGAAGAAAGTCGAACGATTTTGCACAGAATAAAGAAAGTTGTACAATCACGTGCAAATAAACTGTTATATTTTAGTGCAAATAAATAGTTTAAAAACCATAAGGCGGATGCATTTACACATCCGCCTTAATAATAGGAATGAAAAACAAAGTTTATGCTGTTTCGATGCTATTGTCGGCCTGAAGATTCAGTTTCTTCACCGCTTCCTCCCGCATCTTGTACTTTAGGATTTTACCGGCGGCGTTCATGGGGAAGCCGTCTACAAAATCCACATACCGGGGTGTTTTATGCTTGGCCATATGGGTGGCTACGAATTCCTTCAATTCCTCCTGGGTCATGGTTTCACCGGGCTTGAGTACCACACACGCCATGATTTCCTCGCCGTATTGTTTATCCGGCACGCCGATGACCTGCCCATCCGACACCTTGGGATGGGTGTAAATAAAGTCCTCGATCTCCTTGGGATAGATGTTCTCACCGCCGCGGATAATCATATCCTTAATACGGCCGGTGATTTTGTAATTGCCGTTTTCGTCCCTACGAGCCAAATCGCCGGTGTGCAGCCAACCGTCTTCATCAATGGCGGCGGCAGTGGCTTCGGGCATTTTGTAGTATCCCTTCATGATATTGTATCCTTTGGCCACAAATTCACCGTCCACATTGTCGGGCAGATCTTCACCGGTTTCAGGATCCACAATCTTACACTGGACGCCGAACATACTGCCGCCCACCGTATTG
>CALCVR010000160.1 GCA_937905915.1 uncultured Eubacteriaceae bacterium | reverse complement strand
ACGTCGTAATGTTCTTTATCAGCAGTAACAGCGTCAGCTTCCACTGGTTTGGGTTCCAAGTCTCTCACAGCCTGCTGTAAGGCCTCTGTGAACTCGTCTACCTGATCCTGCTTATACATAGCGCTGGCATACACTTCGCGGGAAGTCTGAAGCTGTTCGTTGAGTCGATCCACACTTTCCTGTGTGAACTGGGAAAGATCGATGGAATCCACCGATTTTATGGCTTCGTCCAGCCCGGATTTATCCACCGGATCGGGAGTATAGGTGGCTACAGCTAAACGAGAATCGGCTGTACCGTAGTAGAGATACCAGGTGCCCTGGTAATAGACAAGGCCTTCCACAAAGCAGACGTTGTTAACAAGGCCTTCTAGTTCATAATCCTTTTCCGGATACATAAAGGCTTGAGCCATGCGGGTAATGAGCTTGGTGGGATCGTCGGGATCAAACAGAGCCATACCGGGCAGATAGGCATTGTGAACTACCATGGGGTCGCCGCTGCCGTTGGGGTTTTCATTGGCGCCGTTGTAGATCAAGAGAATGCCGTATTCTGTGTAGATAGCGGGAGGACCAGGTTCTACGATGCGGCTGTCATACAGACCGGCACGATTGGTCATGATGGGCTGAGGATTGCCGTTTGCATCCACAACTACATCCCAATGGATTAGGTCATCAGAAGTAGCAGCATAAAGGGGATGCTCATTAAAGTACATCCAGTATTTGCCGTTGATCTTGCGAGCGATCATTTCTTCGCCTACCAGGTCGCAGACGATAGAACCGGATTTGGTCCACAAATTCTGGTATTTTTCTTCATAATCAACCAAGGCAGGACCGTGTTTTGTCCAGTTGACCAAGTCAGTGGAAGTGGCCACCGACAGGGTGCACTTGCCTTTGGAACGGCTATAAGACGAGTAAGTCATGACATAAGTGCCGTCCTCACGCTTAACCACACGGGGATCTTCGCAGCCGCCGTCTTCACCGCCGCCGGGGATATCATACATAAAGTCGTTGTCGGGGTAAAGAATGGGATTTTCATAGCGATCAAAGTTGAGGCCGTCAGTAGAGGTGGCTAGACCGACACGAGAAACCAGAGGATCGTCTTGGGCGCGGAACAAGACATTCACAACGCCGTCCTTCACGACAGCGCCGGGATTGTAGAGATGCCCCTCCTGCCAGTGAACGTCGGTATCGGTCACTGGATCGTGAAATACCGGTTCATCCGAAGGGGTCAAAATGGGGTTGTACTCGTCCACCTTCTCAAAGGGACCCAGTGCCCAGGAAGGATAAGCTCCACATTCATAGAGCTGGAATTCGGTCAACTGGGTGGTGACGTCGCCGTTGTTGGAGAGAATGTCCAGGCGATAGTATTCGTAGGCCTCTGTGTTGTCAATGGTAAAGAGACGGCGAAGTTTGTCGCCCTCAAAGGTTTCGCCTCTGCGGGAATCCAGAGTGACCCAATGCTCTCCATCATTAGAAGCTAGAAGATCCCAGTCTTTGGGATCACGACCGTGGTCGTTTTTGGCGCTGACAATGGCATATTGGTTGATGGGATAGCGATGACCGTCCTTAAACTGGAATTGCAACCACACACTGGTAGAGAATGAAAGGAATTTGGTATCGATCTTGTTGTCAAAAGCCATCTCCGGCTTCTCTTTGGCAGGGGGATTTACAGCGTTGGAGGTAATGATACCGCCTTCTAAGCTGCGGATGACAAATTCATTTTCGCCAACCGATTTTTGAACATTGACAGTGCAGGTAGCGGTCTTGTAACCGTTTTCCGAAATGGCGATGATGGTGCCGTTGGCAGCCTCTGTAGCCAAAAGAGTAGCAGTAGAGACGCCGGTTTCCTCATCGTAAGATTCTGATACAACAGTGACGGCCGGTGTAGTAGAGGTAAAATGAACTCTTTTGTTTTCTACATCATCGGGAGAAACAGTAGCCGAGATGGTAGCGGTTTTATCGGTATAAAGGGTCATCTCAGTTTTGTCCAGGTTGACGCTCTGAACCATGGAAGAGGCAATAACCTCCGCGGTGGCAGCGGCGCCAGGACTGACCTGAGAGAGATCCGCAGCGCTTGCAGTAAACATCGGAATGCTCAATAGCATGGCTGCGGAAAGAAGCAAGGCAAGCGGCCGTTTTGCTTTTTTCATGGGAAGTCCTCCTTCTTCGTATCGTTATGATTCGGTCACATCAAATCGCAGAGTCAGTTCTTGTGCCAAAGTAGAACCATCCGTAGCTCTGCCTTTGATGAAAATCTCGCGGCTGCCACCACTTCCTATTGACAAAGTAACAGTCCAAGTGCGGACGTCACCTTCATCTTTATAAGTGGCGGAGCTGGAAAGATAATTGCCCCTTTCGTTTTCTAGATAGATCTTTTCTACACTAGTAGAGGTAGTTACCGTGAGAGAGAACGCTTGGTTAATTACAAAAGGACCTTCTTTGTCAAGTTTAGCCGAGGACAAAACCGGAGTGACAGAGGAAGGTTGATATCCGCAGTCAAAGGTCACCGAGGCGCCGGAATTTATCAAAGTGGAACCCAACTCAGCCATCCAGATGCTGAGGGTGCGATCATAACCTTTAGAGCCTACGGAAGTTACTACAGTCCATTCTTTGAAATCTTCATGCAAGACGCTCTTGACTTTGCTTACACTGACATAACGGCCTGCTTCATTCTTCAAAGCCAGAGAAGAAATATTGATAGGTGTACGAACCGTAATGGTGATCGGCTCATTGACATCGTAGTATTCCTTGTCAATGGAAGCGGTAACGGTTCCCACCATCACCATAGAATCACGAGCGGAGTTTAAGAGAGCCAAAGCCTCATCCACCTCTACCTGAGAGGCTTTGTCATCAGCAGAGACGGTCTGGACCCAGCCTAGAACAGTGTTCAAAAGATCCATGCTTTCTTCCGTAAAGAGATCGCCGTTCAAATTGCCGGCGTCTTCAATAGCAGTATTCAGGTCGTCCTTGTTGACAGGGACAATCGAATCAGGATCGAATTTAGCAACGGCCAGACGGGAGTCGGCAGTACCATAGTAGAGATGCCAAGCGCCCTGGAAGTAAACAAGGCCTTCTACAAAGCAGACGTTGTTGACCAGGCCTTCCAGCTCATAGTCCTTTTCCGGATACATGAAGTAGGTGTTGGTGCGATCTACCAATTGGGTGGGATCCTCTGCGTTAAACAGAGCCTGGCCGGGGCAATAGGCGCGGTTGGGCAACATGGGGTCTCCCTCTTTGTTGGGATCGTCATTGGCGCAGTTGTAAATGAGGAGGATTCCGTTTTCGGTGTAGATGGCAGGGGGGCCGGGTTCAACCAGATAGCTGTCGAAAGAACCTTTGCGAGGTTTCATAACCGATACCAGCTTACCGTCGGCATCCTCCACAGGAGCCCAATGGATCAGGTCGTCGGAAGTGGCCATAAACAGATCGCTTTCGCCCCAGTACATCCAGTATTTGCCGTCGATCTTTTTGGCGATCAATTCTTCGCCTACCAGATCACAGATGATGGAACCGGACTTGGACCAAGTATCTTTATACTTGCCGTCGTAGGCGTCATTAAAAGCAAGGCCCTGTTTGGTCCAATTGACCAAGTCGGTGGAAGTAGCTACAGCCAGACGAGCTTTGCTCTTGTCATAAGCGGAATAAGTCATGACGTAGGTGCCGTCCTCGCGTTTAACGACGCGGGGATCCTCACAACCGCCGTTCTTTTCATAGACCAGCATATCGTCGTTGTCAGGATACAAGACAGGGGTACTGAGATGATCAAAATTGATGCCGTCGGTAGAGGTGGCCAGACCTACATGGGAAGTCAAGGCATTGTTCTGAGAACGATACAGAACGTTGACCACACCGTCCTTAACCACAGCAGCGGGATTATAGAGAGCTTTTTCTGACCAGAAAACTTCCTCACCGGTAACTGGGTCGATAAAGGAGTCCTCGCTGTTGGGGGTCAGGATCGGGTTGTTTTCATCCAGTTTTTCAAAGGGGCCGAGAGCCCAGGATTTATCCTGGCCATACTCCAAAAGCTGGATTTCAGCCAGTTGAATACGGGAATCGCCGTTGTTACGGGTGACATTGAGACGATAGTATTCATAAGCCTGGGTGTTGTCGATGGCAAAAATTCTCTTGAGTTTACGGC
>CALCVR010000159.1 GCA_937905915.1 uncultured Eubacteriaceae bacterium | reverse complement strand
GTCTTCATTCTCTACGAAGGAACGAGTGCTGGCCAGGCCCAGGCCGGTTTCGCTGACCAGGTAGGCCTTCTTCACGTTCTTATCGGTAGTAACATTGACCGTAATGGTCTCATTGGGCGTATAAGCTTCCTTGTCTGCAGAAGCAGAAACCTCAATGGGTGCATTGGTATAGTGCATCGCATAGGTGGGAAGCTCCATAGCCAGAACCTGATCCTTGTTGTCCTCGCCCAGGTAGTAACCCAGGTGCGGCGGCTGGTTGTACGCAGTGTTCTGTCTGGCGACAGCCAAGCGGTAAACCGGATCATGCATAAGGGTATAGATCATGTAATCGGTCGGGATAGTGGTGGAATAGATCCGCAGGGCGGAAGAATCCTCCGTTCTCGCGACGATTTCCTCACGCCAGTCACCCAGAAGGTCGGCGGACAGGTTCGGAGTGTTCTTGGTGCCGTTATTGGTGAAGGTGCCTTCGAAGACATCCAGAACATCCATTTCATTGGTTTCCCAGTTGTACTTATAGACAGTCTGGGCGGTATCGCCGTTGGCCGCAGTCGGATCCTGGCCGTCAGGCAGTTCGACGAGCAGGTCGCCGTCCCAGTAAGAGGTCCAGTTGCACAGGAAGCCCATGGGCTTCTCTTCCACGACTACCTTACCGTCCGCAGAGTAAATGGAACCGCTTCTCGCCTGATCCGGGTTCTCGCTGTTGGGACGATGAGCCCAAACCTCGTAGCCCGGGTTCGGAGTAATGTTACCAGCGCAGCCGCGACCGGTGTCGTAGCTGCCGGCCTTCCGGTCGCCGAAGACGATAGAGCCAGAGACGCCGTCCGTCACGGTGAAGTCATAAGTCGAATTCTTTGCCTCATAGGGCTGCATGACCTGCAGGTTGGTGGTCTGGGGAAGCATAGCAGCAATGTGCAGGGCGTCGCCGTGCAGGTCGGCGCTTGCCTTATCGGGATCCAGCGCCCACAGGAGGGTGCCGTCCTGATCGATGGCCATAGCACCGGTGATGTACTCGTCAAAGCCATCGCCGTCCACATCTGCAGCAGCGGAGGTATGCACGCCGCGGCCGTAGACATAGGGATCATCTTCGGTGGAGATTTTCCAGGCCTGCTGCAGCTTGCCGTCGATCAGCACATAGGCCGCAACGGCAGTTCTCTTATAGTAGCCGCGCTGCATGATGGCGGCAGGAATGGCCTGCTCTTTGTTGTTGGGGTTGGGGATGTAACCAACTGCGCCACAGAAGCGGTCCGCACGGTTGAAGGTATCATCACCCCACCAGCTCTGGTTGCCGCTGACCTCGCCTTGTACCGCAGGATAGTAGTTGGTGGTATCGATGATTTCGCCGGTCAGGCCGTTAAACGCGGTCAGGTATTCCGGGCCGCC
Organism: uncultured Eubacteriaceae bacterium; assembly: GCA_937905915.1. GTDB lineage: Bacteria > Bacillota > Clostridia > Oscillospirales > Acutalibacteraceae > Solibaculum. The sequence continues at coordinate 2,081 of CALCVR010000159.1, read as the reverse complement.
CCAGGCGTGACCAGTCTTGCCGCGGGAAATGGTGCCGTTCTGAATGGCCTCCTGCATGGCAGGATTGTCGTCATAAGCAATGTAGGTGCCGTTCTTAGTCGGGTCGCCCACAACGCCGATGAGGCCCTTGCCGGCTTCCTCTTCCTCATAGGTGGGAAGCTTGCCGTTTTCGTCCGGCGCGTAGACCTTGGTGCCGTCCGCCGTCTTGACAACGAACTCAGCCTTGCCGTCCTGATCGAAATCATAGAACATGAACTGGCTGAAGTGAGCACCGGAGGAAATGTTGTAGCCCAGGTTGATTCTCCACAGGGCAGTGCCGTCGAGCTTGTAGCAGTCGAAGATAGTCGGGCTGCTCAGCTTGCCGGAGGCGGAGTCAAACTGGTTAGAGGGATACCACTTGACCAAAATCTCGTACTCGCCATCGCCGTCCACATCCGCCGCAGAGCAGTCGTTGGCGGTGTAGGTAGCGCCGGAACCGGCACCGGTAACCACCGGATGGTTGCCCGGATTCTGGATCGGGAGCTCAAGATAGTTGTCTTCCAAAGCGCTGACTTCCTTCGACAGGGTGCTCTTACCCTCGAAGATCGTCTCTACACGGTAAAGATCGCCTTCCTTGCCGTCCGCGTCGACATAGTTCGTCTTATCGGTGATGGGGGCAGCGTTGATCTTCGTACCGTTGCGGTAGATGTTGAACGCAATGTCTGTGCCATACTCAGAAGCAAGCAAACGCCAGGAGATGAAGATACCGTCGGTGGACTTCATGGCGATGACGCCGCGGTCCAGCCATTCCATGGAACGATCCTTGGAGTTATAGGCAGGCGTCTCTTGCAGATAATTGATCTTCTGGGTCGCCTTGAGGTTGTTTGTGTTGTTGAACGCATCCGGAACAATCAGGTCGGCGGTGTACGTATAGGTGCCGAACACATCCGGATTAAAGGGATTTTCAGAGGTCCACTCGCCCACCTGGACGGTAGCGATGGTGCCGTTGTTGAGCTGAACTTCCACTTCCGTCGGGAAAGCGGGAAGAGAATTGCCGGAGGTGAGGACGATCGGAGTGGTGTCCATCACGGCAGAAATATAGGGCTTCTCCAGGTAGGTAACCTTGAAGGTCGCCGTCATATTCGTGTCGTTGGTAAATACCCCTTCCACCGCGGGGATGGTGCCGGTATATGTATAAGTGGTATAGTTGTTAGGATCGAACTCCTTGTCCAGTTTCCACTCGCCGATGGTGGCATCCAGCTGCGTGTTGTCGCTGAGCTTCACCTTCACAGTGGAGGGAGGAGTGGGGAGGGATTCGCCCTTGTAGATAACCGCCGCAGAAGGATTGGTCACGCTGACCAGAGAAGGCGTGCGGCTGGAACGCGGGTCGAAAATTTCGATGCCGTTGACATAACCGGAATTGCTGGAGGTAAAGTGGAACAAGAAGCTGCTGTTTTCCGCCGTTACGGTCAGATTTTCGATCAGCGCATAGGTCATGCCCTGATTGGTTTCCACCTTGACGGCATTCATGCTGGCACAATCCTGGCCGTTGATGTTGATATCCACGTTGTTGGCGGTGCCGGCCAGCATATCGGTGCAGTACACGATAATGTTGTAGGTACCGGGCTTCACGTCAGCCTGGAACTTCCAGTCCTTAGAGCCTACCCAGTCCCGCTCCATCTGGTTGGCACCATAGGTATTGCCGCTGCTGCGGTCACGGGAAATCAGGCTGCTGATCGGACTGAGGAAGCCGTACCCGCTTTCTGCTGAGTACATGGTACTCGACGCCTCTGAGGGATTCTTTTGGGCGTTAATGGTAACGGGAGTCCATCCCGCCATCACCGGCGTCGACGTCATACCAAAGTCAAACTGGTAGGTCGGCAGCAGGTCGGACGGTTCATCCGCGCCGAAGACAACGACCGGGAACATGGTCATGATCATTGCCAGGCTCAGAAGAACTGCCAAGAGTTTCTTTGCTTTCATTACTCTGTCCATCTCCTTTTCTTTTTTTGTTCATGCATTCTGTGTATGGCACACAGTTGAACAGTAATTATATTATCAATTCTAAAAAATTTAGTCAATTGATAGATTGCCTTGAATTG
>CALCVR010000158.1 GCA_937905915.1 uncultured Eubacteriaceae bacterium | reverse complement strand
GTGATCCGCCGCTACATCGATAAGCTCCAGGAGGCTGGGAAATCGCCGTCCACCATCACCCGCAGCTTGGCGTCTTTGCGCAGTTTCTACCAATACCTGATGCTATTTGGGTATCTCGAACAAAATCCCGCTCGGGACGTTAAGTTTGAACGAGCACAAAAGAAGCTGCCCCAGGTCTTAAATAGCCAAGAGATTGAGCGGCTTTTGAATCAACCCGATTCTCTTACATTTAAGGGCTGCCGGGACAAAGCCATGCTGGAGCTCTTGTATGCTACAGGTATCCGCGTCAGCGAATTGGTGAACCTAAATACCGAGGATATTAACTTAGAGGTAGGCATTCTTCATTGCCGTGGTTCTCGAAATGGACGTGTGATCCCCATCTATCCCACAGCAGTGGAAGCGGTAGCTGATTATGTGTCCAGGGTTCGGGTTGTAATTGCCGCCTCCGATTCGGAAAAAGCATTATTTCTCAATTTAAACGGCCAAAGATTAACTCGTCAGGGATTCTGGAAAATTATCAAATCCTGTGCTCAATCGGCTCACATCAATAAGGATATTACCCCTCATACCTTACGTCATTCCTTTGCGGCCCATCTTTTAGAGAATGGCGCTCAACTTAAGGATATCCAGGAGATGATGGGGCACGTGGATATTTCTTCCACACAAGTATATGCCCAAGTAGTTCAGGAGCGGTTTAAGGATGTATATCAAAACTGTCATCCCCGTGCCAAACAAAGAGCTTGAAAAATAATTTAAAAGTCTAAAAAAGTCTACAGCCGTTTTTATCTGAGCTGTAGACTTTTTATATAACATATATTTTCATTTGACAATCCCAATAGTACGACACATAGAATCCCTGCTCCGCATAGAATGAAACGGACAGTATGTCCCTTCTGTCAAGCCCGTCCCTTTCTGCAAGCAGGCAATAGACAGCAGGCAAAAAATTTTTCCCTGGTTTTTTGCATGATTAATTACAGGAAAAACGGGTAAAAATAGTGGCAGAAAGCATTCAAAGCAATGGAGAGTGACTCATGATGAATGTCAAAAGGGGAGATATCTATTACGCCGATCTCAGTCCTGTAGTAGGATCCGAACAGGGAGGAGTCCGTCCGGTTCTGATTGTTCAGAACGATATTGGCAATCGTTTTAGTCCTACCGTCATCGCGGCGGCCATCACCAGCCAAAAGGACAAAACCAAACTGCCCACCCACATCCAGCTCAATTCCAGCCATTCCGGGCTGTGTCGTGATTCCATCGTTCTACTGGAGCAGATCCGCACCTTGGATAAGCGTCGCCTAAAGGAGCGTATGGGGCGTTTGGACGGCAAATCAATGGAACAGGTTGATCAGGCTTTGTCGGTCAGTTTTGGGCTCGGCGCCTCTGATGCCGACCGCAGAGAGGCCACATAGCCTGTTCTAGTTTCTGGAATAAAGGACAAGGGAAGGTTTGGCAAATTTTTTGCCTGCCTTCCCTTGTTTTCATTTTACGGGAATAAATTAGGGGAGCGTCGGAAAAAATAACGGTACATTCATGAAACAAAGGAGTGTAGACAAATGCCCAATTTAACTGCAAAAGAGTTGTCGGCCATTGAGGATCAGCTCAGCAAAGAACAGCTTCTGGTCAAGAAGTACAAATGCTACGCCTGCATGACCAACGATCCGCAGATCAAAGCATCCTGCGAACAGATCGCATCCAAGCATCTGGATCACTATAACCGCTTATTAAGCCATTTAAGCTAAGGGAGGAGACACACAATGGATCAGCAGAACCAAGGAGCTATTTTAGGGGATAAGGAGCTCTTAAACGACGCCCTGGATACCCAGAAGATGATCTCTGGCGCATACAATGTCTTTGCCAACGAATGTGCCGCCCCGGAGATCCGAAACGATTTTCTAGCCATCCTACAGGATGAGCACATGATTCAAGCCGACGTCTTTACCGAGATGCAAAAACGCGGCTGGTATCCTCTCCAGCAGGCCGATCAGGCTCAGGTCACCCAGGCAAAACAGAAATTTGAAAACATGAGGCCGTAAGATCCTCAACTCTTCAAAAGGATGCCCAGTTTTGTTCTGGACATCCTTTTCCTTTTTTCTTTGCCTAAAACAGCGATTCTTTCTCCACCAATAGCTTGGCAGTCAGATCCATATCACAGGGGAGAATGGAGGGCGTACATAAGCCCCACAGATTGCCTGCCGTGCGTTCTAGACAGGACACTTGTGCTGCAAATTCTTCTAAGCCCAAAAGCTCCTTGGCACGGGTGACGATCGGCAGCGCGGCTTTACGGGAAGCCACGGACAAAATCTCTTGCCCACGACGGTTCATTCCCAAGATACGTAACATAGGAGGACATTGTTTTGTCATGCCGGCCGGTAGCTGCAAAAATGCCGCCATACAGATGCGACGTATGCGGGAATGGGTGTATCGCTTGGTCTTGACTGCGTCATAGAGAGTGGGGAGGTTTTTTGCCGTCTTTGCCTCTTTTAAAATGCGACGTTCCAACCCTTCCGAAACATCAGGACAGGATTTTAATTCTTCCGCTGTCATGTTCCGCAGCCGGGCCAATACACATCGATCTATATTTTCTATGGATGCCGGTGCTGCACCCATATCCCACTGATGTTTTAAGATAGCAAAG
>CALCVR010000157.1 GCA_937905915.1 uncultured Eubacteriaceae bacterium | reverse complement strand
TTTGTGCCTTCCAAAACTATAAAAAACCGTTTTTTTGTATGAATATTTTGCCATGTCAAAATATCGAATAAAAAAGCCGCCCGGTTGCAGGCGGCAAAAACAGCATTTGGTATCTGCGGTGCATGCGCAAGGAAAACAAGACAGCGAGGAAACTCTTGGCAGTACTCATTTTCAAGAAGGCGCTGCTTCGTACAAGCAGACAGCAAAAAAGTGACGGGGATTTCAGAATCTCCGTCACTTTTTTGATAACAGGGAAGAGATAGGACCAGACGCTCTGGCCAAAACCTTATGTAGGAGGCTTCGGAACTTATTTCGTGCGTTCGGTAAGCTCCTTGATGCAGTTCGGACAGATGTTGCGGCCCTTGTAGTTGATAATGGCTCTTGCGTCATTGCAAAAGATGCAAGCCGGCTCATATCTCTTGAGGATGATACTGCCGCCATCCACGAAGATCTCCAGCGGATCCTTTTCGTTGATGTCCAGCGTGCGGCGCAGTTCGATGGGGAGGACGATACGGCCCAACTCATCGACTTTACGGACGATACCAGTAGATTTCATAAATGCTGCCCCCTTATATTGATAGGTTAAAATCCTATCCTGTCTTCATAATAATAATATTTTCCATAGATGTCAACCGAAAATCTTATATTAATTGATAATAGTTTAAATTTCTTCCGAGATTGTTAAATGATTAACGAAACAGTGCGTCGAAATTACTCGAAATTGGAAAGATTATGACTAAATTGTGAGGAAAAATTACTTTGTATCAATCGAGATTTTAAGTTGTATCTACAAATGATTTTAGGGGAAAGTTTCCAAAAGCCAGGATTCCCAGATTTAGGATAATGACGGAATGAATTTCCGGCCTTTTTCATACACATGCAAATGGACGGCTTCTTCGCATACCTCTCTGCACAAAGGCCTCCAAAACCATGGAAGGGAATGGGCGCGCATGCTCAATTATATATGGGCGGGCCTGATGGTGCTGTCGGTGGTGTTCGGCATCTGCAACGGACGCATGAGCGAGGTGTCCGCCGCCATCATGAGCGGCGGCGGGAAAGCAGTGGGGCTGACCTTGGGCCTCCTGGGAGCCATGTGCTTCTGGGGCGGGATCATGAACGTGGCGGACAAAGCGGGAGTGACCGCCCGGATCAGCCGGCTCATCAGTCCCATCACCAAGCGCATTTTTAAAGGAATGGATTCCAAAAGCGCTTCTGCTAAGGCCATCTCTATGAACATTACCGCAAATCTCTTAGGTCTGGGAAACGCCGCCACCCCCTTGGGGCTGAAGGCCATGCGGGAAATGCAGAAGGAGAACAAGACGCCCGAGCGGGCCACCAAGCACATGATTTTCTTCGTGGTGCTCAACACCGCTTCCATCCAGCTGATTCCGACCACCGTGGCGGTGTTGCGCGGAAATTACGGCGCCGCCTCACCCATGGACATTCTGCCGGCGGTGTGGATCACCAGCATCGTCTCCCTGACGGCCGGTCTGGTAACCGCCTGGCTCTTAGGACGGTTTGAACGGAAAAAATAGCCGCATGCCGGCACAGCGAGGAGGGGAACTATGGCACAGCTAAGCGATTATCTTCTTCCCATCCTGGTGGGGGCGGCAGTACTGTTCGCCCTGTTTAAGGGAGTGGCGTCCTTCGACGTGTTTGGCGGAGGTGCCAAGGAGGGGTTTGAGACCACCATCAAGCTGCTGCCCACCTTAGTGGGGCTGATTACTGCGGTGGAAATGTTCAAAGCGTCGGGAGGCCTCGACGTGCTGGTGCACGCGCTGTCTCCGGTGGCGCGGGCGTTGGGTCTGCCCCAGGAGGTTATGCCCCTGGCTCTCCTTCGTCCCATATCGGGAGGCGGCTCCCTGGCCATATTGGAAAGTATTTTTCAGGACAACGCGCCCGACTCTTTTGCCGGCCGGGTAGCCTCGGTGATGATGGGTTCCACGGAAACCACCTTTTACGCCGTGGCCGCCTATTTCGGCGCCGTGGGCGTCAAGCAGATCCGCTATACTGTGCCCGCCGCACTAACCGCGGATTTGGTGGGGTTTGTCATGAGCGCGCTGACCGTCCGTCTGCTTTTTGGCGTATAGGGATTGACGCGGCAGGGACGGACACGTACAATATACCTATTATAATGGAAATTCAAATGGAATAGGAGGCGTCTTATGGCGGTGATGCGGCTGGACCGCATGCTTTCCGGACAGTGCGTATGCAGCCGAAGGGAAGCGGGAATGCTGGTCCGCAAGGGCGTGGTTGCGGTAAACGGTAGGACGGCCCGCAATCCAGAACAAAAGGTGGACCCGTGTGAGGATGTGGTGGCGGTGAACGGCCAGCCTCTTATTTATAAGGAATATCTTTATATTTTGCTCAATAAGCCGAAGGGAGTGGTGAGCGCCAGCAGCGATCCCAGGCAAAGGACCGTGCTCGACCTGCTGCCCGCCTCTTTGCGCCGCCGGGGTCTATTCCCGGTGGGCAGGCTCGACAAAGATACCACCGGTCTGCTGCTTATCACGGACGACGGGGCTTTTGCGCATAGACTTATGTCCCCCAAAAAAGAGGTTTACAAAACCTATGCGGCAAAGTTGGACGGGCCTGTGGGAGAAAAGGAAGTGGAAGCTTTCGCACAGGGACTTGTTTTGAAGGACGGTACCCCATGCCGTCCAGCGGTTCTTCTGCTGCCCGGGGACGGCTCGAACACCGCCGTTGTGCGCATCTGTGAAGGGATGTATCACCAGGTCAAGCGCATGTTTGAAGCGGTGGGACGGCAAGTGGTGGAACTGCACCGTACGGCCATCGGAAATTTTACGTTGG
>CALCVR010000156.1 GCA_937905915.1 uncultured Eubacteriaceae bacterium | reverse complement strand
ACGGTGGAAAATGCCGCCAGCCCGCAAATCGCTTCAATGGACAGCTCCGATTCCCCTGTGGAAACCGACTCGACCACCTCCATCTCCGCCCCCGATGGACAGTCTTATGCAGCAGCCACCCGTGTCATCGACGGTATGCGCGGCGGGCAGACCTGGACCATGTCCTTCTGGGCAAAATCCATCGATGAAAATCCCGATCATCCTCCTGTCCCCATGGAGTTTGATATCCGCAGCAATGATACATTTGGATCCATCTCCACGTTGGAAAGTATTCCGGCCATCTCGGTTCCCAATGACTCCAAATGGCATTTTTATACCATGACCGCCACCATCGACGAAACCTTTGGGACCGGCTTTACCGAAAACGGCCTAAAGGCCTGGATCAAAGCTTCGGTTGCCCAAGAAGGGACTTTGCTTATCAATTCAATCCAGCTGATGCCAGGCGATACGGTGCGTTCCCTCAACCATCACATCAACGACGGCAGTTTACGAAATGTCACCATCAACACGGGGAGCGCCCAATTTAATTCCGCCTTCCTTTACGATGTGGACAGCCAGGGCCGGGAAATTGTACGGGTCAAGCATTTGATCCAAAACAACCAGGCTACCAGTTATGAATACGATACCATGGGACATATCTCCCGCATCTACCTGCCCGACGGCAAGGAAATCGCCTACGCTTACGACGACTTAGGCCAGCTCATCCGGGAGGACAATGGGCAGACCAGTCAAACGATTGTCTACACCTACGACAACGCCGGTAACATCCTTAGAAAAGAAACTTATGACTACACTACTGGGGACGTCCAGCCCGGTTTTGGTACGGTGGTGGAATACTCGTACCAGGACGATGTGTGGAAGGACCTTCTCACCTATCAAAGCGACATCGGGAGCATCCAATATGATGAGATCGGCAACCCTATCATGTACGGGCAGTGGATCCTCAGCTGGGAGGCCGGGCGGCAGCTGAAAAGCATCCTCTCCAAATCAGGGCTTAACCTATCCTTTACCTATGGAGAAAACGGCCTGCGCACCTCCAAGACGTCCGAAGGGGAACGCACCACCTACCAGGTCATCGACGGCCTGGTGCGTTCCCTCACCAAGGAAAGCTGGAACGGAGAAGAGACCCTGACCTTCCAATACAGCTGCGGCGCGGTACTCAGCGTCCTCTACCAAGGGGAAGAGTATTGGTACATCAAAAATGCCCAGGGGGACGTCACCGGGCTTATGGACAAAAACGGCCAAATGGTGGTAACCTATACCTATGACAGCTGGGGCGTGCCGGTATCACGGGAAGGAAGTATGAAGGATACCCTGGGGCTTTTAAATCCCTTCCGGTACCGGGAATACGTCTACGACGATGAATCAGGCCTTTACTACCTGCAAACCCGCTACTACGACCCCAGGGTGGGACGGTTTTTAAACGCTGACATTATGATGGCGTCCAACGGGGACTTCCCCTCCTGCAGCGTCTTCTCCTACTGCTCCAACGATCCTATCAATGGTTCCGACCCCTCCGGCATGTCCGAATTCCAGGATAACTATATGCTCTGGGAGCGCAACAAGTGGGGCTCCGGCAAACAGCAAGAGTACGAGTGGGCTACGACCAAGGCTGATAATGATAAAATTCTTCATCCTAATCCTGTTAAAGATTTTGTTCAATCTGTAGCGGCAGTTGGCAAAGCAGTTTGGGGAAAAATTAGGGATCTTTCTCAATCGGTTGATATGGTTACCTCTCATAGCTATAGTGCTTCTTTAGGTTCAATGTCGGGATCTATAGGTGTATCCCAAGATACAAGAGGAAATATTGCAATTCAAGTGACTTTCTCTGGAGGAGTAACTACGTCTCCAGAAATAAATATGGGAAATCTTTCTTTTTCTCATAATATGTCAATCATAAATGCTCCTACAATAAATGCTGTTGAAGGTATGGGAGAAATGACAGGGGCTGCCATTGACGTTGTCCCTGGTGTATTTATTGGAGGAGATGTTATTACTGCACATAACCCAGCCGGTGGATATTATGGAGGAGCTTCTTTATCTGGAGGCGTTACTTT
>CALCVR010000155.1 GCA_937905915.1 uncultured Eubacteriaceae bacterium | reverse complement strand
GCAAGTAGGGGGACAACCTTTGGAGCTTGACAAAGTGTATACTGTGGCAACCAATAACTACATTTCCCAGGGCAAAGCCTTTAGAGAGCTGGCCGATGTCCCGGAACTGCATCAGTATGCCGCTTGTGATGAAGCGTTGGTCCGATTCGTCCAGCAGGGTCAAGAGAAGGTAGATGCCGCCACAGCCAATCAAGGGCTAGAAGATGTGACAAATGTTCCGAATGAGCCTTCCCAGTCAGAAGCCGAGTCGGTTCCTCCTTCCTCCTCTACAGGATCGGGGATCGATTCCCCGGACACCGGTGTGGAGAGCTCTGCGTGGGTGTGGGGGCTTTTGCTGGCTGGTTTTCTGGGCGTTCTCTTAGGGACAGCATATAGTAAAAAAATCAAGGAGTAACAAATTGGCGTGTTATCTTTTTAGAGAAAATAGCTGGGAGGGGACTTTCAGAACCCTCCCAGCTATTTTATGTCAACTAGTTTTAGCAGGATGGATCATCTACTAAAAGTATGATGATTTGGTCTTTTGAGGATTTCTTCTATGAAAGGAGATTGTAAATCAAAATAAATTCGGGAATATAGTAAAATTCACAGGATAAAATCGCATTTTATTCACAAATTTATAGATGATTAAAATAAAAACAACAATATAAAATTGACTTTAATAGTAATCTGTGATATAGTAGAGCAGTCGATTTTATATCCAATATACGATAGCCTCCTTAATGCGGCTGATAAAAAATCCGATTGGCTGCATTGATTTTCCTTTCCAAACCAAAAAGGCGGGACCCATCGGGTCCCGCCTTTTTGGTTCTACCGGACATAAGAAAAAAGAAAAAGGACGAATTTGATGGAAAATTTTCTTGTAAAAAAGAGAGGAGATTGTTATAATAGGAGGGCAATTAAATAGTAAGATCAGCAATACAAAATCATGGTTCAAACAGCAGCAAAAAAGCCGCTCAGTAGATTAATAGGGAAGTCCGGTGAAAATCCGGCGCAACCGCCATTACTGTGTTTTGACGAAAATGGAAAAATTGCCATTGGGGAAAGGAATCCCTGAGAAGGCTTTCCATGTATGGGATACATCCCATACGTCATCAGCCAGGAGACCTGCCGTGTTTTTGTAAGGTGCGATACCCCGGGCGAGGGGGGATGCAGCCGGTTTTTTGCTGTTGCCGTGGCATACCGTCCTAAGGGATGGTTGGGAGAGCCTTGTTCTAACAGCGGTAGCAGGTGATCGGATGATATTACCTTCTCCTTTTGGGGAAGGTTCTTTTTTATCTTTTTTGTGAAAAAGAGGAGAAAAACAATGTCTGTCCATCTGGGACGTTATACATAAATAATAAATGGAAAGAGGAAGTGTTACTTTGAAAAAGATGTTCAGCCGGGCTCTCTGTAGTCTTATGACCATGGTTATGGTATTTTGTTTCACGCCCCTTGTTTCCCAGGCTGCCGATGGCGGACAATGGAATGCGTTCCGCGGCAATTATCAAAACAACGGCGTGATAGATGTCCGAACTGCTCGGACTTCCGATGAAGCTAGCCTCAAATGGGAATTAGCCTTAAAAGATTCTAGCGACTGGGCAACTAATCTATCAGATCCCATCCGGGTAAACGGAAAAATCTACATTGCGGTGGGCTCGGAACTTTTGACGGTCAATTCATTAGGCGAGATAGAGAACCGCAGCCAGTTGGACGGCGCCATTGGATATCTTTGCCGTCTTGTGGAAGCCGAAGGAAAGGTAGTGGTTCCGTTAGAAGACGGACGCCTTCAGTGCATGGATGCCGGCAGCCTTCAGGCTTTGTGGACCACTGAACCTGTTGTGACCGAGGGGGAAGACGGACAGTCCCAGGATCATCAGGCATTGACTACCTTGACTTACCAGGACGGCCTTCTTTACGCTGGAACAGCATATGCCGATTATTCCAGCAGCTACAGCGGCGTTTACCAGTGCGTGGAGATTTCTACCGGACGCATTGTGTGGCAGTACGAAAACACCCAGGCCGGTTATTACTGGAGCGGCGCCGTGTCTGTAAATAACGTGGTGGTATTTGCCGGGGAT
>CALCVR010000154.1 GCA_937905915.1 uncultured Eubacteriaceae bacterium | reverse complement strand
TTATCCCCAAAGCCGTGTCACCGATCATCGCATTGGTCTGACTCTTTATCGCTTGGAGGCAGTGCTTAACGGCGATTTGGATGAGGTTATCGACGCCCTCATCACCGCCGACCGGGCGGAAAAGCTCAAGGCGTCGGATGAACAGTAATGTTCAGATCCCAGAAAGAAAGCAGATATGATGGATAAAACAGAGCATTTAACAGTAGAAAGAGTGGGTGTACAGGACAAAGGAATTCAAAGAGCTGCCGCTATTCTGCGGGAAGGAGGGCTGGTGGCCATCCCCACCGAGACGGTATATGGTCTGGCAGCCGATGCCCTCAATCCTCAGGCAGTAGGGCATATCTTTGAAGCCAAGGGACGTCCTTCCGACAATCCGCTCATTGTTCACATCGCTCACCTGGAGCATATCACAAAAGTAGCGCGCACCGTGCCGGAATCGGCCGCTAAACTGGCGAAGGCCTTCTGGCCGGGGCCGCTGACCATGGTGTTGCCCAAGGCGGACGGTATCCCGGACAAGACATCGGGGGGATTGGACACAGTGGGGATCCGCCTACCCTCCCATCCGGTGGCCCGAGCGGTGATTGAGGCGGCAGGCGTACCGTTGGCCGCGCCGTCGGCCAATCTGTCGGGTTCCCCAAGTCCCACCACAGCCGGCCACGTCCTAGCCGATATGGAGGGACGGATTGAGGCGGTCTTAGACGGCGGTCCCTGCGGCGTAGGAGTGGAATCAACGGTGCTGTCCTTAGTGGGAGAGCGTCCGCTGTTGCTGCGTCCCGGAGGTGTGACGCCGGATCAAATTGAATCGGTCGTCGGTCCCATCGACATTCATCCGGCGGTCTATCACGCTTTAGAGAAAGGAGAAAAAGCGGCGTCCCCCGGCATGAAGTACAAGCACTATGCCCCCCATACCAAGGTGATTGTGGTCAAAGGGGACGGTGAAAGCTTTGCCCGATATGTCAACGGCAGAGGGGGGAAGGTTGGAGCTTTGTGCTTTGACGAGGACCTATCTTCTCTGAAGGTACCAGCCGTGTCTTACGGCCATGCCGGACAGTCAGACACGCAGGCTCAGGAATTATTTGACGCATTAAGGCATTTGGATCATCTAGACGTAGACGTGGTGTATGCCCGCTATCCCGACCTAGATGGCGTGGGACTTGCGGTATACAATCGCCTGATGCGGGCGGCGGCCTTTGAGGTGGTGGAGCTGTGAACCATGTGGTTGTAGGATTGACCGGCCCAACAGGATCGGGAAAAAGTACCATAGCGGCTCTGCTGCAAAAGAGAGGGTTTGCCGTGGTGGACGCCGATCAAGTGGCCAGGGACGTTATGGCGCCGGGATCAACCGTGCTTACTCGATTACAAGAGGCGTTTGGGTCAGATGTTTTGCGAGACGACGGTTCCCTCAATCGAAAGCAGTTGGCCGCCTGTGCCTTCGACACCCCTGAGACGGCCCAAAGGCTCAATGAAATCACTCATTCGGCCATTCTGAATGAGATGAGACGACGCCTTTCCTACCTCCAGGAGCAGGGGGAAAAGTATATTTTGCTGGATGTCCCCTTGCTGTTTGAAAGTGGATCGGATCAAATGTGCCATATGACGGCGGCGGTTTTAGCGCCCGAGGACATGCGTCTTAGGCGCATCATGCAGCGGGACGGTTTAACTAGGTCTGAAGCCCTTCATCGCATGGGT
>CALCVR010000153.1 GCA_937905915.1 uncultured Eubacteriaceae bacterium | reverse complement strand
ACCCGGACATCCAAAGAATCGGTGGTCTTGCTCATGGTGCATCCAGGGGAGGCCTCGGTCTGTCCATAGGTGATGCAGATTTCCTTCATGTTCATTTTATCGATAACATCCTGCATCACCTTGATGGGGCAGGGGCTGCCGGCCATAATACCGGTACGCATGTAGCTAAAATCGGTTTTAGAGAAATTCTCATGCCCCAGCATGGCGATAAACATGGTGGGAACGCCGTGAAAAGCGGTAATATGTTCCTTGTTGATGCATTCCAGCCCCAAGCGGGGAGAGAAGGCGGGAATGGGGGACATGGTGGTACCATGGGTCATGGAGGCCGTCATAGCCAGCACCATGCCGAAGCAATGGAACATGGGAACCTGGATCATCAATCGGTCGGCGGTGGAGAGATCCATGCAGTCCCCGATGGCCTTGCCGTTGTTGACCACATTGTAGTGGGTCAGCATAACGCCTTTGGGGAATCCGGTGGTTCCAGACGTGTACTGCATATTGCACACATCGTGCTTGTTGATGGCGGCAGCGCGGCGGTAGACGTCTTCAATCGGTACCCTCTCCGCAAGAGACAAACTTTCCTCCCAAGTGTAGCATCCTTTTTGGGCGGAGTCCACAGTGATGATGTTACGCAGGAAGGGGAGGCGCTTAATGTGCAGGGGCTTACCCTTCTCAGCCGTTTCCAACTCAGGACACAGCTCTTTGATGATCTGGACATAGTCGGAATCTTTGTATCCGTCGATCATAACAAGGGTATGAGTGTCCGACTGACGCAGAAGATACTCGGCCTCGTGGATTTTATAAGCGGTGTTGACGGTAACCAACACAGCGCCAATTTTAGTCGTAGCCCAGAAAGTGATGTACCACTGAGGGACATTGGTGGCCCAGATCGCCACATGATCCCCTGGCTTTACCCCCATGGCGATCAGGGAACGGGCAAAGGTATCTACGTCGTCCCGGAATTCTTGGTAGGTACGGGTATAATCCAAAGTGGTGTAGCGGAAAGCGTATTGATCAGGGAATTCCTCCACCATACGGTCTAGTACTTGGGGGAAGGTCAAGTCGATCAAATGTTCCTTAGGCCAAACGTATTTACCGGTTTTCTGATTGTTGTCATATAACCGGTGTTTTTCCACCGGGGAATCCATATACTGGCTCATGAAATTGGCGTAGTGAGGGAAGACAATGCCCGCATCGCTCAAATCAGGAGCGTATTGTTTGAGCCATTCCAGGGAAACATATCCCTCATAGTTGATGGACTTTAGTGCACGAATAATGGATTTCATAGGCAGATCGCCTTCGCCCATCATGCGGTAGGATACTTGCCCGTTTTCCATGACAGAATCCTTAATATGGGTATACTTAATATAAGCCCCCAGGTTTTGTACCGTCTGCTCAGGGGTTTCTCCGGCGAAACGGTAGGGATGATGGATATCCCACAGGGCGGCTACATTGTCGCTTTCGACCTGCTCCAAGAGATTGCGCAGACGGGCGGTGTCGGTGTAAACACCGTTGGTCTCCACCAAAAGGGTGACGCCTTTCTCCTCAGCGTAGGGGGCCAGTTCCCTCAGAGAGGACAGGACCAGTTGATCATCCACCTCTTCCTGGGGAGCGGCTGTTAAGTCGCCTAGGATGCGGATGTAAGGGGTGCCCAGCTTATGAGCTAAATCAATATACTGCTTTAACTCCCGGATGGTGTCTTCCTTGCGGTCGGCAAATTTGAGAGAACACCCCGAAGAGAGACAGGGAATCTCCAAATGGAGTCTTTTAAGTTGTTCTATGGTTTTGGGCAGATTGTTTTCCTGAAAAGGACGGCCCGATATGGAAAAGATCTCATTGTCCAACCCACGGACCTCAATTCCTTGGAATCCAAAATCCTTGGCCATGGAGTAGATATCCGGCCAATCAAAGTCCGGACA
>CALCVR010000152.1 GCA_937905915.1 uncultured Eubacteriaceae bacterium | reverse complement strand
CAGGAAAGGACGGGTGGTTTTTTCCCACCGGACCACCGAACACCACTGGTTGTAAAGCTTGGGCAGATCGCGGTAAGAGTGAATGACACGGGCGTAATGATCGCAAAACACCGTCTCCGAAGTGGGGCGCACGCACAAACGCTCGGTCAACTTCTCCTCGCCGCCGTGGGTAACCCAGGCCACTTCCGGGGCGAACCCTTCCACATGATCCTTTTCCTTTTGGAGCAAAGATTCCGGGATAAACATGGGCATATATACATTTTCATGCCCCGTCGCCTTAAAGCGGGCGTCCAAGCCCTTCTGGATGTTTTCCCAAATGGCATACCCCAAGGGACGCAATACCATACAACCGCGCACGCCGGAATAGTCCACCAGCTCGGCCTTTTTGACCACGTCGGTATACCACTGGGCAAAATCCTCGTCCATCGGGGTGATGGCTTCTACCAATTTCTTCTCCTGACCCATGAAATGAAAACTCCTTTGTTGACCCAATCGAAAGTCCATCCTTAAGGCGGCGCCATGGGACGCCCGCCTTTTGACCTAATTTTGGGATATTTTATCACAAAAACCATTTTTATTATAGCCTGAATAGGGCAATATTTCAATAGAATTTCACAGTCCAAAGGGAGAAAACTCTCCCCTTTTCCCATGTGATGTTGGGGTAAAACAAATCCCCGGCGGCAGCCCTACACAGGATCAACCGCTGGGGATAAAAAATGCATCTTTTTTAATTTAAGAATTTTCCTCAATATACTTGACAAGAGCGCCTACGGTACGGATGTTTTCCACCTCTTCGTCTGGAATCTCGACGTCAAATTCATCTTCCAGCGTCATAACCAGGTCGACGACATCCAGGGAGTCGGCACCCAGGTCGTCGCTGATGCTGGTATCCGAGGTAATGGAATCCTCCTCCACATCGAACTGCTCTGCCAAAATGGCCTTGACCTTCTCTAGAACCACTCAGAACACCTCCTCATCCTGAAATCGTGAAGACCCAGCCCATCCGCCGCTCTCGTAGACAAGGCGACGACTTTGTGCTATTATATGGAAAACACAGGCCGGATATTACCAATTATCTTATGCGCTAATAAGGCCTTTGTCAATCATTTTTTTCAAGCTTTTTTCCGATCGCAAAATTTTTCACCAGCGGAGGAACTTCCTATGAAACGCTTTGGGCTCATCGGCCATCCTTTAGGACATACCTTATCCCCTTGGATTCACCAGCAGCTTTTCTCTTTGCAAGGGGCCGACGCTTTCTATGACGCGTTGGATATCCCGCCGGAACAGCTTCCTTCCCGCAGGCAAGAACTCCTAACGCTGGATGGATTTAACGTTACCATTCCCCATAAGCAGGTCATTATCCCCTTTTTAAGAGGTCTTAGCCAGCGCGCATCCCTCTATGGGGCCGTCAACACCGTGTCATCCGATGGCATTGGGCATAACACAGACTGCCTGGGCTTTCTCCAGGCCTTGGAAGGCGGCGGCATTGCCCTGTCCGGTAATGTTGCCGTGCTGGGGGCGGGAGGGGCCTCCCGTGTATTCGCTATGGAAGCCGCTTTAGCCGGTTGTTCAGTTACCATTGCCAGCCGTGCCAGCGGCATGGAAAAAGCCCAGGCACTGGCTTGTGAAGCGAGGGAAAAAGTACCGGGCGCTCAGGTTTTCTCCTGTGATCTAGATGAACTGAAAGGGCCTTTCGATGTGTTGGTCAACGGTACGCCGGTAGGCATGTTCCCCCATGCAGATTCCTGCCCGGTCAAGGATAATATCCTTACCAGATGCGGCGCTGTGTTTGACGCCGTCTATAATCCCACCGATACCATGCTTCTCCAGAAAGCCAAAGCTGCGGGGGCCAAAACGGTGGGCGGTATGCCCATGCTTGTTTGGCAGGCGGCCAAGGCTCAGGAGATTTGGTTTCATACGGCTTTTGATCCCAGAGACGTGGATGCTTTGGTCCCACAGGCTACAGAGGAGCTTATGCGCGTCTTTGGCCGCTCCAATTGACAAGGGAGAATTCTATGACAGAGCTTCGCCGCATTCCCACCATCGGCGCCAATATGGAAGAGCAATTGATCCGATTGGGATATTCTACTTTGGATTCCTTAATCGGGCAGGATCCGGAAGAGATGTACCGGAGAGATACAGTGCTTCACGGCGGCTCATTGGACCGGTGTGTGCTGTATGTCTACCGTCTGGCTGTGTATTATGCGGAAAATCGTGATCACCTAGACCCGGATCTATGCCGGTGGTGGGCATGGAAGGACAAACACTGAGAAGGAAGGGGATCATTGTGCAACCATCTATTGTACTTTGTGGATTTATGGGATGTGGCAAAACCACTGTCGGTAAAGTACTGGCCCGCAAGCTAGCATGGCGCTTTGTGGACATGGATCATTTTATTGAGCAGCGCGCCGGCAAAACGGTGTCCCAGATCTTTGATGAGCTGGGGGAACCGGCTTTTCGTGCCATGGAACGGGAGGCGGTGCGCCTTTTGTCATCGGAACCCCGTTTGGTCATTGCCACGGGGGGAGGGGTGCTGACCTTCCCGGAAAATGTGGAGGTGTTTCATAAAGCCGGATGTCCCATTATCCTTTTGGATGTAACCCCTGAAGAAGTAGCCCACCGCCTTCAAGGAGATACTTCCCGTCCGCTGCTCAACGTTCCAGACCGTCTGGAGGCCATTCGCCAGCTGTATGCAAAACGCCTTCCTCTCTACCACAAGGCGGCCGATCTACAGGTCGATGCGGCAAAATCACCGGAAATGGTGGCGGAAGTTGTCACTTTATCACTTAAAAGCAATAAATTTCCTCTAGACGGTTGACAAAGAGAAAATTTGAGAGTATCATAACACCAACGTTAGGTGACTTTCCTGACGATTTGTTGGATTGACGGAGGACTTTCTCATGACTGCGATGAGCAAACGATTTAGCAGCTCCTTTAACGCCCTGTATTATTACAGCCGGCGTGTTTTGTGCTGCCAATCCGTGTTTGCTTATCGTGATCCATGCAGGGGTCTTTTGGAAGCGGTGTTATAAATCCCCACCGTCTCCCTCCATTGGGTCAATGACGCGCGGAATCCATGGCAGCATGGATTCCGCGCTTTTTGTTTGCCTTTTTGAAAGCGTCCCTTTCCCAGCGCCCAGCGGACGTTTTCTCAAAACTACCACCGGCGCGCTGGAGAAATGGAGTGTATCATGATTATCGTACTCAAACGCGGAACCACACAGGAACAAATCGACGCTTTCAGCCAGCAGTTTATCAACCGGGGTCTGACGGTCAACTCCTGGCACGGCACCCATGAAACGGTCCTGGGCCTTCTGGGGGATACCTCCGTTATCGACATCGATTACGTGCAAGCCCAACCTATTGTTTATAAAGTCCAGCGTGTGCAAGAGCCATACAAAATGGCTAACCGGAAATTTCATCCAGACGACACGGTCATTACCCTCCCCGGTGGGCAGACCATCGGCGATGGCTCCCTTACCCTCATCGCCGGCCCTTGCTCGGTGGAAACAGAGGAACAAATCTGTGAGGTGGCATCCCGTGTTAAGGCAGCGGGAGCTCAGTTCCTCCGCGGGGGCGCCTTCAAGCCCCGCACCTCCCCTTACTCCTTCCAGGGACTAGGCACTACCGGTCTGGATCTGCTCAAGGAGGCCCGTGCCAAAACCGGACTTCCTATTGTAACTGAGATCATGTCGGTAGCCCATCTGGATTTGTTCCAGGATGTGGATATCATCCAAGTGGGCGCCCGCAACATGCAAAACTTTGAACTGCTCAAACAGCTTGGTAAAATGGATAAGCCCATCTTACTTAAGCGGGGTCTGGCCAACACCTTGGAGGAATTCCTCATGAGCGCCGAGTACATCATGAGCGGCGGCAACGAACGGGTTATCCTCTGTGAACGGGGCATCCGTACCTTTGAAACCTTCACCCGCAACCCCTTAGACATCTCAGCTGTGCCCATCCTCAAAAAACT
>CALCVR010000151.1 GCA_937905915.1 uncultured Eubacteriaceae bacterium | reverse complement strand
GATTTTAGCGACGCACATAGACAAATCAAATGGTTGGGGATATAATAGAATTCGACTGACTTTTTGTCGGGAGATCATTGAGAGGAAAGGGAGCCAATATTTCATCCTCCCTAAATTGGATAGGATTCATCATGGAGAAAAAAGGAAAATATTATGTTAGTATGATCGTTATGGTGCTGCTGATTGCGGTTACCTTTGTCTTTTTGCTGAAGGATAGTTCTCCTCAGGCGCTGCTGGATGTCATCCAATCGGTTAACCCATGGTTTGTATTCATAGGGCTTGGGATGATGTTTTTATTTGTATCCTGCGAGGCCTTCAACATCCACAATATTATGAAGTCCCTAGGGAAGAAGGTTCCCTTTATCCGCTGCCTTAAATATGCTTTTGTAGGATTCTATTTTAGTTCTGTGACGCCGTCATCAACCGGCGGCCAGCCCATGCAGGTTTACTATATGAAAAAAGATCAGTTGGAAGTAGGACAGTCCTCGCTGACCTTGATGATTGTCATGGCGGTATTCCAGGTGGTTACATTAACCTACGGGGCCATAGCTTTTTTCTTAAAAGGGAAAATGGTAATAGAGCATGTCCAAGCACTGGGCTTTTTGGTGTTATATGGCGTTGTGGTCAATGTCGGATTAGTGACGGGCATTTGTGTGATGATTTTTTCCGATAAAGTGGTGTATCGTCTTGTTATGTGGTGCGCTAGGATGCTCAAGCGGCTCCATTTGGTCAAGGACAGCGAAAAATTAGAAAATTCTTTGGAACAACAGATTCATGAATATAAAAAAGGAGCCAAACATTTGCGTGAGCATCCGGCGGTGCTTGTCAAGGTATTTGTCACAGTGGCGGTGCAGCTGATCGCGTCTTATTCGGTGCCCTATTTTGTTTACAAAGCCTTTGGTTTAAATCAACATGGCTTTTTTGACATTGTAGCAGTGCAAGCGCTATTAACCATTGCGGTGTCCTCCCTGCCTCTTCCCGGAGCGGTAGGCGCATCAGAAAGCGGCTTCATGATTATTTTCCGCATCTTCTTCACACCTCAATTGCTGCTTCCTGCCATGCTTTTAAGCCGCGGTATTAGCTTTTATTCCTTTGTGGTTATCAGCGGCATTGTGTCAGTGGTGGCCTATCTTCATTCCAGCCGCCGCAACCACCGTGAACTTTTGAGAAAAATCCGGCATTAAAACAGGAAAGATTGAAGAAGCCTTCCCTTGACTTACACAAAGGGAAGGCTTCTTTTGTATACAATTAGTGCGTTCTAGAGGATGACAGATCCGAGGAATCATCTTCCACCTTGGTTACATCAATCCGATGGTGCGTTTGGGAAGAAAAATCCACCCTCTGGGTATAAGTACTGTCCGGATCATTCCAGGGGAAGATGAGATATCCTTCTCGGGAATAGTCCAGCTCGGTGGTGGAGATGAGGGGATTCTCATCGTCATATATCGACATAGATCCAGAAGCTTGGGCTTGGATGTCGGAGTCCTGGCATTGATCGAGACAAAGCTCATCAGGCGAATAAATAGATAACTGATAGAAAAAAGGATCAATCTTGGCATTTGCAATCTGGGGTGTTCCTTCAGAATATAGGATGTTATTGGCATACTGGGCATTCATTTGTTGGGCATACTGGATGTCAACAACTAGTTCATTATTTTGAAAGGCAGGGGTATATTGAGCTGTGAGGTCGGGAGTATCGTTGCCAAACTCAAAAAAAAGGGGAGATGCTCCAGGACTGGTCACCCTGGGAATAGATAGCGCCGGACAAGACGTGCTGAAGGAGAAAATAGGCTTGAGAAGATACAGGCTTAGTTTCTTCCATCAGTTTATCGTCCTCCCAAGAGAGGACATTGTTGTTTAAAAGGAAAGTGAATTCGGCGGGGTCTGTAGGGACAATTTCTACCGGATGCCGGTCCTCAAAACGAGTAGAAGTCTCGGTCTGCTTCATAGAGATGCGGTAGCCGTTTTCTGTTTCTTGAGAGGATATCGAAAGAATCCATCGGTTTGATCTGGTCTCGTGGGATGACTGATCATGGGGAGAGGTATAAGAAAAGGCAGACAGGCTAAAATGTACCATATTTTTAGACACGGTTATGCTTTCAGTTTCGGCTTCATGCACAAGGAGATACTGTCCCTCCTGCAATTTCGGAGGAGCAGGAGGGCTGCTGATTTCAACCGATGTGGCATAATAGTCAGAAGATTCCAAACCAATAGATGCCTGTGGCCGAGGCGACAGGCACCAAGCGGCAATTGCAGCGGCTGTTACAACGAGAAGAGCCGGGAGTAAAATCCAGATTTTTTTCTTCATACTTTTCCCCTCGGTAGGAACTTTCTTTTCTTTTTTGTGTCATAGAACTAGGAATATATTTATTCTTCTTTCTCCAGAATGTTCTATTATAGATATCGTTATGATAAAACATTCTCTAAAATATTGCAATAACAAAACTTTATTTCAAACAAATTGATGCAAAAAAGAGATTGGAGCTTCCGTGAAAAAATTCTTGAAAGCTCCAATCTCTTTTTATTCAGCGGATTAATCCTTTACTTCATAGCCCAGATCGTCGATGACGGTCTTGATAGCCTCTACCGACACAGTACCGTCGTGCTCGACCTTGACGGTGCCGTCCTTGGCGCTGGCCTCGGCCGACGATACGCCGTCCATGCCGGAGACGTATTTGACCACCCGGCTTTCACAGTGGGAGCAGGACATACCCTCCACCTTCAGCAATGTTGTCATGGCAAAAACCTCCCTTATTATAAGATAAATACCATCAAGTGAAAAAAATCACCGATTGTCTGTGTTAAGATTTGCGTACCGCGCCCTTGGCACGGCGCAGACGCAGGGCATTGGTCACCACCGATACCGACGAAAGGGACATGGCTGCTGCGGCGATCATGGGGTTGAGCAGGGGACCGCCAAAGGCGTAAAGCAATCCGGCGGCCACAGGGATGCCCAACGTATTGTAACCAAAAGCCCAAAATAGGTTTTCCTTAATGTTGCGGATGGCGGCTTTGGACAGCGCCACCGCATCGGCCACAGCGTGCATGTTGTCCTGCATCAGGACGACGCCGGCCGATTCAATGGCCACGTCGGTGCCCGATCCAACGGCCATGCCGACGTCGGCCATGGCCAAGGCAGGGGCATCGTTGATTCCGTCGCCTACCATGGCGGTGACGACGCCGTCCCGCTTGATGCGCTGGATTTCGCTGGCTTTCCCGGCAGGGAGAACGTCTGCCCGCACTTCATCGATACCGGCTTGCTTGGCGATGGCCTGGGCGGTACGGCTGTTGTCGCCGGTCAGCATGACAGTGCGGATGCCCATGTCGTGCAAGGCTGAAACGGCGTCGGCGCTGTCGGGGCGGATGGTGTCGGCCACGGCGATGACGCCTGATAATTGCCCATCAGCGGCCGCCCAAAGAGGAGTCTTGCCTTCGGTCATGCACTGTTCAGCCCGTTTTAAGGTGGCATCCGGGATGACGATACCCCGTTCCTTCATCAGCGCCAAATTACCTAGAAGTACAGCTTTTCCCTCCACCTGGGCCTCGATGCCTTTGCCGGGCAGGGCCGAGAAGGATTGTGCCTTCTGATGGGGGAGATCCCGCCCATCGGCTTCGCGGCATACCGCTTCGCCCAGAGGGTGCTCGGACCCCCGTTCGGCAGCGGCCGCCATAGAGAGGAGAGTATTCTCATCTGCTCCAGCGGGGATGATGTCGGTGACCTCAGGTTCTCCCTTGGTGATGGTGCCTGTCTTGTCGAATACAACAGTATTGACTTTATGGGCCGTCTCCAGGGTCTCGCCGTTTTTAAAGAAGATGCCCATCTCAGCTGCACGGCCGGTGATGACCATCAAGGCTGTAGGGGTA
>CALCVR010000150.1 GCA_937905915.1 uncultured Eubacteriaceae bacterium | reverse complement strand
GGTTGATTTTTCCACAAAGAACCGGTATAATTTGGAGAAAAGGAGGCGTTTTTCATGAAAGTGATTTTGAAAGCCGATGTCAAAGGCGCTGGAAAAAACGGTGAATTAGTCACTGTTTCGGATGGATATGCCCGCAACTTTTTGTTTCCCCGTGGTTTGGCAGTAGAGGCCAGCCAACATGCCATCCACCAGTTAAAGGATAAAGAGGCGGCGGCCAAACGCCGTGAGGAACAAAAAAAGGCGGAAGCCCAGGAAACTGCCAACCGCATTGCCGATAAAACCGTTAAGATGACGGCAAAAGCCGGACAAGGCGGCCGTTTGTTTGGCTCGGTGACGGCCAAGGAAATTGCCGAAGCGGTGGCAAAGCAATTGAACATTGAAGTGGATAAGCGTAAGGTGGAGCTCTCGGGGGATATCAAATCCTGCGGCACCTATGAGGTGAAACTGCACCTGTATCCCGGCGTATCGGCCCGGGTATACGCTATGGTTACCGAGGAATAAGCAAATTTTTGTACTGTAGTATGGTCTGAATTTGACGGCGGAGTACCTGCCGTCAAATTCATTTTATTGTATTTTATGGGATTAGAGAGGATGAGATATCAATGAGCGCACCGTCTTTCAATGCGGGAGCTGACGGCCTTAATTTGCCCTACAGTTTAGAAGCGGAACAATCGGTGTTGGGCGCCGTTCTCATCGATGCATCCTGCCTGATCACTGTGCGCAGCATTATCCGCAAGCCGGACTATTTTTATTTGGCCCAGCATCGCGCCATCTACACCCAGATGTGTATGTTGGAGGATCTGCGCAAGCCGGTAGACTTCGTCACGGTGTTGGAAGCCCTTAAGGCCGCGGAAGTGTACGACGAAGCGACGGGAAAAAGCTATCTCACCCAGCTGGCTGAGTTGGTGCCGTCGGTGGAAAATGTGGCAGCATACGCCGCCATTGTGCGGGATAAATACGACGTGCGTTCTTTGATCGCCGCTTCCCGGGAAATTGTGGATTCGGCCGCCGACGGCCAGTCGGAGGCAGGAGAATTACTGGATGCCGCCGAACAAAAGATCTACGACATCCGTCAGGGCCGTAACAACGGCGAAATGCGCCATATCGGCAGCGTCATTGTAGAAACCTACGACCATCTCCATAAGCTGAGTACCGACGAAACCGGTCAATACGCCGGCGTTTCATCTGGGTTCTCCGGCGTGGACGCCATTACTACAGGCTTTAACAAATCCGACCTCATCATTGTCGGCGCCCGCCCTGGTATGGGTAAAACCAGCTTTGCGCTTAATATCGCCCATAACGTGGGAGTGATCCAAAATAGGACCGTGGCCTTTTTCTCGCTGGAAATGTCCAGCATGCAGTGCGTCATGCGGATGCTTTCCTCGGAGTCTATGATCCCCGGGCCCAAGTTGATGACCGGCCGTCTCAGCGATGAGGAATGGAAATCCTTTGCAAGCGCCGCGTCCATGCTGCACAATGCCCCTATTTATTTTGACGATACCTCTTCCATTACCGTTCCGGAAATCAAGGCGAAGCTCCGGCATATGAAGGGCGTAGAGCTAGCCATCGTAGACTACCTAGGCTTGATGGGAAGCGGTAGGCGCATTGAAAACCGTGTGCAAGAGGTTTCGGAAATCACCAGGTCG
This sequence comes from uncultured Eubacteriaceae bacterium, assembly GCA_937905915.1. Lineage (GTDB taxonomy): Bacteria > Bacillota > Clostridia > Oscillospirales > Acutalibacteraceae > Solibaculum. The sequence continues at coordinate 250 of CALCVR010000150.1, read as the reverse complement.
CTAAAGGTCATGGCAAAGGATCTCAACATCCCGGTTATTATTTTGGCGCAGCTGTCCCGCGGCAGCGAACATCGCTCCGAACATCGCCCACAGCTGGCCGATTTACGTGATTCCGGCTCCATCGAGCAGGATGCTGATGTGGTTATGTTTTTATACCGCAGCACATATTATAAGGATGGGGAAGAAGAAGGACAGGATCAAAACCCCAACAGTGCCGAGCTTATCATCGCAAAAAATCGTCACGGCGCTG
>CALCVR010000149.1 GCA_937905915.1 uncultured Eubacteriaceae bacterium | reverse complement strand
AATTTAGCCGCCGGTGTTCCCTCCCTAGGAGAGTAAATAAAAGTGTAAAGGGAACTGAATTCCACCTGGCGGACAAGATCCAGCGTATCTAAAAATTGCTCGTAGGTCTCCCCTGGGAATCCTACGATAATATCGCTGGTAAGACAAATATCTGGTATTTTTTCCTTTACATAGGCTACCAAATCCAAATACTGCCCTCTGGTATAGCGGCGGTTCATGGCCTTGAGGATCTGGTCATTGCCCGATTGGAAAGGCAAATGCAAGTGACGGGCCACCTTTTCGCATCGACTCATGGTATCAATCAGTTCATGAGTGGCATCCTTGGGATGGGAGGTCATAAACCGGATGCGGAAATCCCCTGGAATTTGATTGATACGTTCCAAAAGATTTGCAAAATTGACCTGCTCCGGCAAACCCTTCCCATAGGAATTGACATTCTGCCCCAGAAGGGTAATGTCTTTGTACCCGGCCTTCACCAATTCCTCTGCTTCCTTGACCACCGCTTCGGGGGATCGGCTGCGCTCCCGGCCTCGGACATAAGGGACAATGCAATAGGAACAGAAATTATCACAGCCATACATAATGGGAAGCCATGCTTTAAAATCGCTCTCCCGCACCACCGGCAGACCTTCCACAATCTCGCCCTGCCTATCCGGCAGTTCAAACACGCGTTTTCCCCCGGTCAGCGCCTCAAACAAAAGCTCCGGGAATCGGTGAATGACATGGGTGCCGAATACCATATTGACATAAGGGAAGCTCTTACGGATCCGATCGGCCACTTGGGGCTGCTGCATCATACAGCCGCACAAGGCGATGATGGTAGAAGGGCGGCGGTTCTTTACATGTTTGAGCGCCCCTACATTGCCAAACACCCGGTCCTCTGCGTGTTCCCGGACGGCGCAGGTATTAAATAGAATAAAATCCGCCTCGTCAGGCGAATCGGTAAAATCAAAACCCATCTCTTGCAGCATGCCTTTGATCTTTTGGCTGTCAGCTACATTCTGTTGGCAGCCGTAGGTCCAAACGTGGGCTAAGGGCGGCTGGTGAGTGGCTCGTACCGCCATAATCTCCCGCACCTGATCCACAAAATCCTGCTGGCTCTGCACTTCCATTTCAGATTGACTGTTGGGCAAGGGCCAAACCTCCTTCAAAACCTTGACATATCTATTTATATCATACCATTTTTCGGCAGGTTTCACAAGCGCAAAGCCTTACCAATACACAAAAAAGATCCTGCACTAAAAAGTGCAGGATTCTCTATACGTGAAATAATTTTCGCACCCTTTTGTGGAAGCGATAAAGATATAATGTAATCACCTTGGTCAAAGCGTAATCGTAGATGAGGAAGGTGACGTTTGCCAGCACAAGAAGAATGATCGGGCCCCATGCTCCAAAACTGGTTAAAAAATCGTCCGGCACACCGGTAATCCAAATGGTCACCCAATAGGACGCCACAGCCGCCACGTTAAAGAGGCCAAACTTAGCCACCCACTCTACCCAACGCTTTGGAATACGCTCCAGCCAGCTTTTCAAAATGGGATAGTAGCCTAAAAAAGCCACATACAAAATAGATGCCTGCGGGTCAACAGCCAACACAAAAGAGAGAACCGCCGTAACAGCAAAAGCTCCCAGCGCCCATTTGGTTCCCGCTTCAATGGTCAGCAAAATGAGCAATGCCCCCGCGATAGCCGGAAGAGCGTATGTCATAGTGGGGATCAGCCGAGTGAGAAACATGCATACCACCGAAAGGCCTGCAATCATGCCACCTAATGTGATTTTGGCGCTATTTCTCATGGACGTTTGTCACCTCCATCAGCAGCAAGGGATCAGATCGCCGCCAAAGCATTCGCAGCAACAGTCGGCACATAAAAGGCCGGAACACATGTCGCAAGAGGAGCATCCTGCCCCTGTTCCACCTGGAGCGGTGCGGTATCCCCCGCCTTGACGCTGATACTGGATTTGGTTCATAGCAGCTCGATATTCAGGATTTCCAGGATCCATACGGCAGGCATTGGCAAAATGATTGGATGCTTCCTCCAGCCATCCGCGACGGTAGAGCACATTGCCCTTTAGGAAATACCACTCCGCATCCCTTCCCGCAGCAGGAACGCCATCCAAAAGCTGTTCTGCATCTTCCAAGCGCCCCGATGCAATAAAGTTGCGGATATCTTGGAACTGGGATGGCCCGGAAGACCGTTTGGCATTAAAGTCATTGTACTGCGTTCCAGAACGGCGTTCTTTCATAATCTGATCGTAGGCCTGGTTGATTTCCTGCATCTTCTCGGCCGCTAGATCGGAAAGAGGATTGTCATTGTACCGGTCGGGATGGTACTTTTTTGCCAATTCACGATAGGCCGATTTGATTTGGTCGTCGCTGGCGTTTCTGGAAACACCCAGCACCTTATACGGGTCGCTCATTTAACTTTCCACCTTTTTCTGAAGGGTATCATGCAAAACGGCAGGCAATCCTTCGTAAAGCACGTTTGATAAAATTGCTGAAAAGCGTCCTGCTTCCAGCAGGTCAAAGGCGTTGGCCGCCTCCGACAAGGTATGCTGCACAACCTCCTGCGCATATGTCCTCACTTTAGGCAGTTGGTCGGGGGCAGTTACTTTTAATGAGAGCAGAAAAGGATTATAATTGCCGGATTCCAGATCCTTTTCCAGATCGTCGGCTGCGTCGATAAGATACACCCATCGGCCGACAAAATAGCAAAGGCGACTTAGCACCCTTTTCTGTGTTTCATCCTCGCATAGGCAGCTGCCAAGATAGGATAAAAGTTTGGCCGTGGGCTCGGCCGCCCAGTCAATGGACGGAGTTTTCGCCTCTTCCAAAGCCCTCTGGGAATCGATGTACTCCCTCATCTTTTCATCCAGCTGAGGATAGCGCTTTGCGGCTTTTTTGCGCTTACCATTGGCCCAGGGAAGGGCCAAACGGGCCGGTAAGCCCGAAAAAAATGCCGAATCCTCCACGTGATCCTTGATCTTGTAATAGGTCATGATCACAGCAGACGCGGCAGCAAAAGATAACTCCTCTCTCCTATCTTTACAGCAGACGCATTTTTTCAGCGGGTTAAAAAGACACCGCTGCCGCTCAAAGCTGGGACAGGTCGAGGAAATGGAGAGATATAGCAATGCTAAAAATGCAAAATCGTAATTGAGGATAAACCGAGTGGTAATACCATACTCTCGGCCGAGGGTCTTGCACAAAGCACAATACACGCCTTTATAAGCATCAAACTCTTTCATTCTTAGGTTTGGCTTAAATGGCTTTACATATCCAAACAATCGGGCGATCACTCCACTTCTATATGGAGTTTATTGTAGCGAAAAAAGCGAGAGATAGCAATGAACATACTGTAAATTTTTCGATTCAATCACTCTTCCTTTTTCATATTTACTTTTTTCACTTGAAAATTAGTGTATAAAGCGATAAACTAATATAGTTACCATAAAATAGTTTGGATGTGATCTACATTGTTTGACTCCCTCAGAGCCCTCTTTTTGAAGTACAAAGAGCTTATCCTTTACGTCTTCTTTGGAGGATTGACCACTTTAGTCAATTTTGTCTCCTACGCGCTTTTGGCAAACGTCTTCTATGTAGATCCCATGATCTCCAACGCAGTAGCTTGGTTTTTATCCGTTCTGTTTGCCTATGTCACCAATAAAATCTATGTATTTGAAAGCAAAGAAATGCGTCTTCCCTTCCTTTTGCGGGAAATGGGGGCATTTTTCGCTTGTCGCCTCGCTTCGGGCGTCATGGATATGGGGATGATGTATGCCATGCTCTACTGGTTCCATTGGAATGATTTGATTTCCAAGATTATCGCCAATGTGTTTGTCATTATTGTCAATTACATTTTAAGCAAATTATGGATCTTCAAAAAGCCCAAGGCTGAAAAATAAAGGATCTTTCCATGTATAAATAAAAATCCCCCGGCGTAGCCGGGGGTATTTCATATGCGGGCAAAGCCCTA
>CALCVR010000148.1 GCA_937905915.1 uncultured Eubacteriaceae bacterium | reverse complement strand
TGTTGGATTGCAATGGGTGCTTATCCAAACACAGTATTTTAAAAATGGATAGGCTATTTCCGATGCTCTTTTCAAAACACCATCTATTTTTCAGCTAATCTTATACCTTGTATCTTTAAAAGTTTCCTTTTTTCTTTGTCTGTGGGATTCTCTTTCCCTTTTACCCCATCTTTTTCGATCGGCTGGAAAATGAATTTGTGCACAAAGACAAATTGCAAAGTTTAAGTTAAAAGTAGTACAAACGGCTTGTCTTTTTTGGCTTTTTGAGATAAAATAATAGTATCAACAAATTATTGGAGGTAATCAACATGGGCATTAAAGTTGGTATCAACGGTTTTGGCCGTATCGGCCGCCTGGTATTCCGCGCTGCCGTGGCTCAGCCTGAAAAGTTTGACGTCGTGGCCATCAACGATCCTTTTATCGATCTGGACTACATGGTCTACATGGTAAAGTATGACTCCATGCATGGCCGTTTCAACGGCACTGTCGAAATCAAGGACGGCAAACTGGTCGTCAACGGCAAGGCTATCACCGTCTTCGCTGAGATGAATCCTGAAAACATCAAGTGGGGCGAGGCTGGCGCTGAGTATGTCGTCGAGTCCACCGGCGTTTTCACCACCACCGAGAAGGCCAGCGCCCATCTGAAGGGCGGTGCCAAGAAGGTCGTCATCTCCGCTCCTGCTAAGGACAAAGAGACTCCCACCTTCGTTTGCGGCGTTAACCTTGATAAATACACCAAGGATATGTTGGTCGTTTCCAACGCTTCCTGCACCACCAACTGCTTGGCTCCTCTGGCCAAGGTCATCAACGATGAGTTCGGTATTGTGGAAGGCCTCATGACCACCGTTCACTCCACCACCGCTACTCAGAAGACCGTTGACGGTCCTTCCAAGAAAGACTGGCGTGGCGGCCGTGCTGCTGCCGGCAACATCATCCCCTCCTCCACCGGTGCTGCTAAGGCCTGCGCTCTGGTTATTCCGGAAGTTAAGGGCAAGCTGACTGGTATGGCTTTCCGCGTTCCCACTCTGGACGTTTCGGTTGTCGACCTGACTGTCCGTCTTGAGAAATCCACTACTTACGAAGAGATCTGCGCCGCTGTGAAGAAGGCCAGCGAAACCACCATGGCTGGTGTCCTGGGCTACTGCGACGAGGACGTCGTTTCCTCCGACTTCCTGGGCGAGGATCACACTTCCGTGTTCGATGCCAAGGCTGGTATCATGCTCAACCCCAACTTCGTGAAGTTGGTTTCTTGGTACGACAATGAGTGGGGTTATTCCAACAAGGTTCTCAACCTCATCGCTCATATGTACGAAGTCGACAACAAATAAGTTTTTTATTTGCTTGTGTGTCCCCCTTGCCTTTTGGCAAGGGGGATTTTTCTTTCTACAAGATAAATCCCCTTAAGGAGGAAAATTCTTTATGATTCTACAAACCCGACGTCTTTGTCTTCGCGAGATGACCCAAAAGGATTATTCTGACCTTTGCGCCATCTTGCAGGATCCTGAGGTCATGTACGCCTATGAACATGCCTTTTCCGATCAGGAAGTACAGCAGTGGCTGGATCGGCAAATAGAGAGATATCGCCGGGATGGATTTGGACTGTGGGCCGTCACCCATAAGGACACCGGATCAATGATTGGGCAATGCGGGCTTACCCTACAAGATTGGGAAGGTGAGTGGGTACCGGAAATCGGATATCTTTTCCGCAAGGACCATTGGCACAAAGGGTTTGCTACCGAAGCTGCCCTAGCCTGTAAACAATACGCTTTCGATACGTTGAGGATGGGCCGAGTATACTCTATGATTCGGGATACCAATATCCCCTCACAGAAGGTGGCAAAGCGCAACGGAATGACCATCTGCGGCCAATTTACAAAGCATTATTACGGCATGGATATGCCTCATCTCGTCTTTTGCGCTGTAAAAGGAAAGACATCCGGCTAATAGCAGATGGATGTCTTTCCTCTTGATTTTTATTTCCAAGCATTTGCAAAATGTTCCATCAAATGGTCTAAATTCACCTTTTGTCCCAAACAATAAAAAGGCGCCAAAGCTTCTTCTGGATCATAAATCAAAACCGGCAGCCTCCCCCCTTGGCAATCAGGATGGAGAGAAAACATATCCTGTTTCATGGCAATGGGATCAGAAAAGGTCTTCTCATAATACCTTGTGGCTAAGATTTCTCCTTGTTTTACATAGCGCAAGGCGATGGCACGTTCCGAGCGAGACAAACTCAAATAATTTTCACTTTTGCTGCCCAAATATTGACACTGTTCCCCGGAATGTATGATACCAGCGCCACATCCATAGAAAAAGCCCAGAAGAAGATTACGATCGGTTTCCACCGTGTCGTCAGGTAAACAGAGGTAAAAATTCGGTTTGAAAATAGAATTTGATTCTTTTTTCAGCAGTTTAGCCAGCTGTTTTTGATACGTTTTCCCAGCACTCAAGAGATAATGATAAAAGGGGACATTAGGCACACGTCCAGGCTCCTCCACCGGAAAGCTCTGATATTCCTTTTTGTCCTCTTTTTGGTAGACAAATCCATTGTTCTGAACCAAGATAAAAATTTTGGGCGTCACAGCAGCATCGCTCCCTTCTCTCCCATTATACAAAAAAACCTGGACTTTTCCAACCGAAAAGCCCAGGTTTCAACTTTTTGATACCATTTGCTCTTATTGGATCAAAGTAATACCGCCGATCAAGGGTAACGGTTTCATTCTTCCTTTAACCGCATTGACGATACCCATAATGAACAGAACAAAAGCAAAGATACCCAGGGCTCCAGTGACCAATCCTCCAAACCACCGGATTACCGGAATCAAGCCCAAAATAAAGCCGGCCAAACTGGTAATAATCTCCAGGATAAAGAGCAAAATGCCTTGATTGACATGGAACCTCACAAAAGAATCCTGCGGTGCTGCCACCAAACCGATGATCCACAAAATACCAAAATAGGACAGTACGCTGAAGAGCTTGGAGTTGCTGTTCATCTCAATCATTCCTTTTACTAATTTCTTTGGTTTACATTATACCAGACATCGGTACTATTTGCAACTATTATCCTATTATCTTATTATTTCTGCCTTATTTTCTGTTGCTTTTGATATTTTCAAACTAGATTACATCCTAGGTTCTCATTGTCATTTTGCAAGCAATGCCACTGCTTTCGACAAATACTCTTGAACAGGAGACAAAATGGTGGTATACTGAGAAAAATGAAGTCGATTCCGGGGAACTGGTGTAAAACCGGTTGAGAGGAAGCTGTTATCGCTTCGACCCGCCCACCTGACCCAGATAATACTGGCGTAGGGAGAATGAAAGAAAACCCTTTTTGTGTCAGTGCAATAAGGCGGTTTTAGTTTGCTCGCTCTGCCAGTCGGTAGGGCGTTTTTTGTTGCTATCTGCAAAAAACGGAATCCTCCACCTGTGAGATCATAGAAAGGATGTTTTTCCCTATGGCCAAAACTCAAATCACCGCCGCTCGTCAAGGTATTATCACCCCCGCTATGGAAGCCGTAGCAAAAAAAGAAGGCTTGGATGCAGAGACTATTCGCCAACGTGTTGCCAAAGGCACCATCGCTATCCCCTGCAATCGTCTACACACCTCCATTTCCCCCACCGGCGTGGGGGAAGGCCTTACCACCAAGATCAACGTCAATTTGGGAATCAGCCGGGACTGCCAAAGCTATGAATTGGAGCAGCAAAAGGTCAACACCGCCGTCGCCCTCAAGGCCGACGCCATTATGGACCTGTCCTCCTACGGCAAAACCAGGGAGTTCCGCAAATGGATTGTGGAAACCTGTCCCGCTATGTTGGGAACCGTCCCCATCTACGATGCCGTCGGCTTTTTGGAAAAGGATCTTCGGGACATCACTGCCGACGATTTCCTTCGCGTGGTGGAAACCCATGCCAAGGACGGCGTGGACTTTATGACCATCCACGCCGGTATCAACCGCAAAACCGCCCAGCGGTTTAAGGACAATCCCCGTAAAACTAAAATTGTATCCCGAGGCGGCTCCCTACTTTTCACCTGGATGGAGCTGACCGGTCAAGAAAATCCCTTTTACGAGTACTACGATAAAGTATTGGATATCCTGGGGGAATACGACGTCACCATCAGCCTAGGCGACGCCTGCCGTCCCGGATGCATTTCCGACGCGTCCGACCCCTCCCAGCTGGAGGAGCTCATCACCCTGGGCGAGCTGACTAAACGGGCCTGGGACAAAGAGGTTCAGGTCATGGTGGAGGGTCCCGGCCACATGCCTTTAAATCAGATTTCCGCCAACATGATGCTTGAAAAACGGCTGTGCCACAATGCGCCCTTCTACGTCCTCGGCCCGCTGGTCACCGATGTGGCCCCCGGTTACGACCACATCACCAGCGCCATCGGCGGCGCCATTGCGGCCGCAGCCGGCGCCGATTTCCTCTGCTACGTCACTCCGGCCGAACACCTCCGCCTGCCCGACGAGGACGATATGAAAGAAGGTATCATGGCCGCCCGTATCGCCGCCCATGCCGGCGATATTGCCAAAGGCATCCCCGGTGCTTCCGATTGGGACGATCAGATGAGCGATGCCCGTCAGGCTCTGGACTGGGATAAACAATTTGAATTGTGCATTGATCCCGAGAAGGCTAAAAAATACCGCGCCTCCTCTTCTCCCGCCCTTCACGATTCCTGTTCTATGTGCGGCAATATGTGTGCCATGCGCAATATGAACCGCATCATGAGCGGCGAGGACGTCACCCTGTTAAAATAATGCCGTCATCCCGGGGAAGGGCTGCGTCCCCTTCCCTTCTCTTTTGTCTAAATACCAATTTATAAGGGGGTTTTTCGTTGAATCAAGTCAAAACCGGTTCTGTTCTGGCAAAATCCAGGCCGCTGTTTCGCATCACCACCGCCTCCCTTTTGACAGCCGTGGCCATTGTGGGCGCCAGTACGGTGGTCATCCCCTTCGATATCGCCAAATGCGCTCCGGTACAGCATATGGTCAATGTCTGTGCCGGCGTATTGCTGGGCCCTGTCTGGGGCACTGTTATGGCTTTTGTGGCCTCCCTTATCCGTATCCTGCTGGGCACCGGTACCCTTATGGCCTTCCCTGGAAGCATGGTAGGCGCTTTTTTAGCCGGCCTGCTCTTCCTCCTAACCAAAAAGACCTGGGCCGCCGCCATCGGCGAAGTGGTCGGCACCGGGTTCTTAGGCGCTATGGCCGGCAGTTTGATGTCGCGTTTGGTGCTGGGCACCGACGCCGCCATCCTGCTCTATGTCCCCTCCTTTTTGATCAGCTCTGCGGCCGGCGCTGCCATTGCTCTCATTCTTCTGCCTCCTGTCCGTCGTGTGGTACAGAGGCTGTCTCATGATTCTTCCAATGCTTGACGAGGTGAACCGTTTATGAAACATGTTTTGACCATTGCCGGCTCCGACTGTTCGGGAGGTGCCGGCGTTCAGGCTGATCTGAAAACCATGTCGGCCCATCGCTGTTTTGCCATGAGCGTCATCACTGCCATTACGGCTCAGAATACCCAAGCGGTCAACGATGTATTGGACATCCCCCCCGCTATGATCGAAGCGCAGATCGACGCTATTTTTACCGATATCCAAGTGGACGCCGTCAAAATCGGCATGGTATCGGTGTCCGACTCCATCCGCGCCATTGCTGGGAAGCTGACACAGTATACGCCTCCCTTTGTGGTGGTGGATCCTGTTATGGTTTCCAAAAGCGGATACGATCTTCTGCGTCCCGAAGCTGCATCGGCCCTGAAAGAGCTTCTGCTCCCGTTGGCTACCATCGTGACTCCCAACGTCCCAGAGGCTGAGAAACTGGCCCAAATAGCCATCCATTCCGAAGCTGATATGCAGGAGGCCGCCCGCCGTATCCACGCCTTAGGAGCCAAACAAGTGCTCATCAAGGGAGGACATTCCGACGGCCAGCCCACCGATTGGCTGTTCGACGGCGAAACATTTACCGCTTTTCCCGGCCAACGCATCGACACTCCCAATACCCACGGCACCGGCTGTACTCTCTCCTCCGCCATCGCTTCCAACTTGGCTTTGGGTCATTCAGTGGAACAATCGGTTGCCTTGGCAAAACGGTACATTCAAACCGCCATTGAACACGCCATCCCTTTAGGCCATGGCCACGGACCGGTCAATCATTTCTATGAATTATACGGAGGCGACTGCTAATGTTACAGGCTGATCCCATTCTTTTAAATCAATCGGCGGATCTTTTGGAAAACATCCGCCGGGTACGTCCTTTGGTACACTGTATGACCAACCGCGTCACCATCAACGACTGCGCCAACATTATCTTAGCGGCCGGCGGTTCCCCCATTATGGCCGAGGATCAGCGGGAAGTGGAAGA
>CALCVR010000147.1 GCA_937905915.1 uncultured Eubacteriaceae bacterium | reverse complement strand
TGTGTCCGACGAGCTTCCCTTTAATACATCTTTTTGCAATTCTCCACCGAACCGACCGTACAGCCGGTCCGGGCGGCGGTGTCTTTCAGCACTTCCACCGGCAGACGATTGCCGCAGGATACCCGGACTCCCCCTGGGACGCAGTGGGCTTCCATCACGGCGCTGAGATCCTGCAAGGCGCTGCGGGCCCCCTCCATCTGTTGAGAATTGTAAGAGCCGTCAAAGTGTAAAATTCGTGCGACCATGGACAAATTCCTCCCAATCACTTTTGTTGGGATTAGTTTGCCCCGTCTTTCGCCTTGTCATGCGCGTGGTGCTGCTCCAGCCAGATAAGAAGTACAGAAATATCGGCCGGCGATACCCCTGATATACGGGAGGCCTGCCCCACCGACCGGGGGCGGATTTTCCCCAGCTTCTCCTGGGCCTCCAGGCGCAGGCCTGCGATGGCGGTATAGTCCATATCGTCCGGCAGAATTTTGCACTCCAAACGTCTCATCTCGTCGATTTGGCTTTGCTGCCGGCGGATGTACCCCTCGTATTTAACCTCCACTTGGCACAGCTCCTGCACGTCTAAGGGAAGGTCGTCTGGACGGGTGGTATCCACCGGCTTTAGTACCTCATAGGTCAACTGAGGACGTTTTAATAAATCATCCAAATGCACCCCGGTCACAAGCGGGGATGTTTCATGTGAAACAAGCAATTGATTGACCTGCTCTGTGGGAGCAATAACCGTGCTTCGGATGCGCTTTAATTCCTCTTCCCTGCGGGCCTGCTTCTGTTGAAATTTTTGCCAACGCTCCTCTGAGATCAAACCGATATCATGACCAATGGGAGTAAGGCGTTGATCGGCGTTGTCCTGCCGCAGCACCAACCGATACTCCGACCGGGAAGTCATCATGCGGTAAGGGTCGGAACAACCCTTTGTCACCAAATCGTCAATGAGGGTGCCGATATAAGAACTGGCCCGGTCCAGCACCATAGGAGGACGGTTTTGAATCTTCAAAGCAGCGTTGACGCCGGCCACTAATCCTTGGGCGGCGGCCTCCTCGTAGCCGGAAGAACCGTTAAACTGCCCGGCCCCATAAAGGCCAGGGAAATCAAGGAACTCTAGAGTAGGCCGCAGCTGCAAGGGATCCACACAGTCGTATTCAATGGCATAGGCGGTACGCATGATCTTGACATGCTCCAGTCCTTTGACGGTGCGCAAAAATTTCAGCTGCACCTCCTCCGGCAAGGAAGAGGACATGCCTTGTAAGTAAAGTTCCTCGGTGTTGAGGCCACAGGGTTCCACAAAAATCTGGTGACGGGGTTTATCGGAAAACCGGACGATTTTATCCTCAATAGAAGGGCAGTAGCGGGGGCCGATCCCCTCGATCTTGCCGCCGTATAACGGGGATCGATGGAGATTCTCCAAAATAACCTGTTTGGTCTGCTCATTGGTCCAGGTGATATGGCACAGCACCCGGTTAGGCCCTGGATGCTCGGTTTCAAAGGAAAAGGGCGCCACAGGATCCTCCCCCGGCTGGGCCTCCATTTGATCCAGATCCACGCTTGCCCGATGGACGCGGGCAGGGGTACCCGTCTTAAACCGGCGCAGGGATACGCCCAATTTCTTCAGGGCAATGCTAAGCTCCGTGGATGGGAACATGCCGTCCGGGCCTCCGTCCCAGGACGCTTCTCCCACAAAAATCCGTCCTCCTAAAAAAGTCCCGGTAGCAATGATAACCGCCTTGCAGGCATAGGCCGCTCCCAACTTTGTAACCACCTGCCAACTGCCGTCGTCTAGACGGCGCAGGTCAATGAGTTCCGCCTGTTTTAAATCCAGGTTTGGCGTGACCTCCAGCCGATGTTTCATCCAGCCGGCGTATTCCCGCCGGTCGATCTGGGCACGCAGGCTGTGGACAGCAGGTCCTTTCCCCCGGTTGAGCATCCGGCTTTGCAAAAAACAGGCGTCGGCTGCCTTGCCCATCTCGCCTCCCAGGGCGTCAATCTCCCGGACAAGATGTCCCTTGGCCGTCCCACCAATGGAGGGATTACAAGGCATATTGCCCACCCAATCCATATTGATGGTAAAGACACATGTAGAACATCCCAATCTAGCCGAAGCCAGCCCCGCTTCAATGCCTGCGTGACCCGCTCCTACAACCACTACATCATACCGACCTGCGTCATACTCCTGCATCCAAACACAACCTCCATTATTTCGCAATGCATCTGTAGCATTTTGATCCCCTGGATCCGGGGCGGACTCCATAAGCCCGGCACATAATTCCCTCAATCTCGCCGGCAGCCGGAGGATTTTCCCCGCAGAACATCAAATGCATCCCGATGCCAAACAGCCAATACCGCACTGGCAGCATCTCAAATCCATGCCGTTTGTAAAAGTCAATGCGGCGCTGGCGCTGATGCTTCTGGAAAGCGTTGTCGGTTTCCTCCACCTTTTCCACCTCTACCAAAATACCGTCCCCGTAGCGCTCCCTTAAAAGGCCCAGCATCTTGCCGCCGATTCCCTGGCTGCGGATGGCCGGATTGACTGCCAAATAAAGCACCACTGAAACATCCCCCGCGGCTGTAACGGCATAGGCTTGGATCGTACCGTCTTCCCCTTTTAGGGCAGTACATTCCCAAAGCCCGCTCTTTACACGGTTATAAAAAATATGCCGGGGCGGACGCTCAATGGGCGGGAAATCCCGGCGCAAGAATGGATAGATCTCTTTGAGTTTTATTCTTTTTAAAGCCATCGTGTTTTCTCCTATCTAAAAACTTGAAAAGCCCTACTATTTTCCCACACAGAACCGGGCAAACACCTGGTTGACCACGGCTTCAGTAGCCCGTTCCCCTGTCAGCTGCAATAGGATGTCAATGGCTCCTTCCACCGACACCGACACCGCGTCGTAGGTCATGCCCATCCGGGCGGCATCCAGCGCCTCTTTGACAGCTTCCTGCGCCTTCCGCACGCAATCACGCTGGCGTTCGTTGGCCAGCACGCCGGCCGAGGGATCCCACGCATCTGTCCCTAAAACAGAGCGCACCGCTTCTTTTAACTGTTCTATCCCTTTTCCCTGCTTGGCCGAGATGGTCACCACATAAGGCACATGCTTGCGGACAAGACATTCGTCAATGTTGGAAGAAAGGTCGGTTTTATTGATGACCGCCACGGCTGGACGGCCGTTCAGCTTTTTCAAAAGGAGCTCGTCTTCGTTTTCCAAATTTTGGGATGCGTCAAAAACCGCCAACACCAATCCCGCCGTTTCCAAACGGCTGCGGGCCATTTCAATGCCGATGGACTCCACAGGATCATCGGTTTGGTGTAGTCCGGCCGTATCGGCCAGACGCAGCATGACGTCCCCTAATTGCACCGTCTCCTCCACCACATCCCGGGTAGTGCCGGGGATATGGGTCACAATGGAGCGTTCCATACCGGACAGCAGATTCATCAAGGTGGACTTCCCCACATTGGGGCGTCCCACAATGACGGTGTCCACCCCTTCCCGCAGCATCTTGCCGGCGTCGTAGGTATCCAAAAGATGCTGAAGTTCCTTTAAAATCCCCTCAAGGGATTGCATCAATTGCCCAAGCTGCAATTCTGGAATGTCGTCTTCCGGATAGTCGATATAGGCCGACAAATGGGCGGCCAGTTCTACCAACCGATGGGTAATCCCCTGGATGCGCTTGCCCAACACTCCTTCTCTGGCGGACAATGCTGCCACCGCCGCCTGTTTTCCCTGGGCGCCGATGATATCCATCACCGATTCAGCCTGGGTCAAGGACATTTTCCCGTTTAAAAAAGCCCGCTTGGTAAATTCACCAGGCGCTGCCGCAACTGCTCCAGCCGAAAGAACTGCCGATAATACCCTCCTCAGTACATACATGCCGCCGTGGCAGGATAATTCCACTACGTCCTCCCCTGTATAGCTGCGAGGAGCCCGGAACACCAGTGCTATGGCCTCATCCACTAGGGAGTCTCCTTCATAAACGTGCCCATAAAGAGCCTGGTATCCAGCGGTATCCCGGATTTCCTTTTTCCCGGGGGATCGAAAAACTTTATCCGCCACTTCCTGGGCTTCCGGCCCAGAGATGCGGACGATCCCAATCCCTCCAGCTCCTTGAGGCGTGGCGATAGCGGCAATGGTGGTTGACATAGCAGCGACTTCCTCCTCGTTTGGCGGCAATGGCCTATTTCTCTCTAAAAAATCCGATAGGTTTTATTATACCCTATCTCCCTCATTTTGACTAGACCGGACGTTTTTCTTCTTCAAAAGGCCACGAAAAAAGGAGCCAATGGCGCATCTGCCAAAGGCTCCTTTTGATCACAGCTGCTAAAATAGGAATACTTCTTTATTCCCCATCCGACCCAGAGTAATCCTTAGGATCAATCTTGCCGTAAAGCGGTACTTCCGGCTTGATCTTTTGGGGCTCCTTATTGGATACTGAGGTTGGAGCTGCTGGACGCCGATCCCCAGAAGGACGGCCTCCGCGGCGTCCAGATCCGCCTCTTCTAGGAGGACGGCCCCCATTTGACTGGGGTTTTACCGTTTTATCCGGGCCGATGACCACATGTCGATTGGGCTCCTCCCCTTCGCTCCAGGAAGTAGCGCCCCGTACCGCCTGCACCGCAGTATGGATAATACGACGTTCATAGGGATTCATAGGCTCCAGAGAGGTCTTGCGGCCGGTGCGCACTGCCGAGATCGCCATTCTCCGAGCCAAAGAGGACAGGGTCTTTTCCCTTTTCTCCCGGTAATTACCGGAATTTAAGGTGATGCGGTAGTACTGCTCTGCACCACGGTTGGCCACTAAGCTAGCCAGGTACTGAAGGGCATCCAATGTTTCTCCCCGGCGGCCGATGAGAAATCCCACGTCTTCGCCATCCAGGGTGATGGTAGCGCAACCTTCCCCCTCTTCAATGGCCGCTTCCGGTTGCTGGATACCGATGGCATCAAACAGTCCCTGTAGATAAGTAAGCGCTTTCTGCGCTGGGGAATCCTCCACAAAAACGCGCACTTTTGCCGGCGCGCCGCCAAATAAACCAAATGTCTTTTTTACCGGCATCTCTAAAATTTCAAATTCCACTTGATCTCGGCTGAGTCCTATTGCCTGGCAGGCCGCATCCAATGCCGCATCGACGGTTGCGCCTGTCCCAATGGCTTCTTTCACCGATCATACACCTCCATAATTTAAAATCGCGGGAATCAAAAAGCCGCTTTGTTTATCCGCGCGAATTTTTTCTTTTTGCTTCATTCTCAAGCCGTTTCTTAGCGTGACGGTACTCCGACCGCGCATTGATTCGGGCTGGGCTGTACACTGTGGACATAAAAATAGATTGGAGCACCGCAATCAAGGAACCGCAAGCCCAATAGAAACCGACACCGGCCGGCACTGAGAAGGCAATCCACACAAACATCAAGGGCATAACCCAATTCATGAGCATGCTCTTCATAACCGGCATACCGTTTTTCTTCTGGAAGTAGTTGTTGACCCGGATGCTCAAAATCTGAAACAGGCCCGACGAAATAGGGATGATCCACAAAAGGCTCGGGTCTCCGATTCCAGGAGTAGCTGAAAGATCGATCACGCCAAACAAATTAAAGTTAAGGCTTTCAATGCCGTAATTAGCAAGCTCCGGCACCGCGCCAATGGCGTTGGCCGCCTGGTGGACAATCTCGATCTCTGAGTAAAGGCCGGTTGTCTGTATGGCGCTGGCCGCCTGATTGATGACATCGGCAGGCACACGCAGAATATAAGTAAGCGGTTTATAAATAACGAAGATCAGGCCGTACATAATTACCATCTGGATAATGAGTGGAAGGCAGCCGCCCATGGGGCTGACCTTTTCCTGAGCATAAAGCCGGTTGATCTCCTCAGACATTTTTTGTTTGTTATTTTTATATTTTTCCTGGATGGCTCTGATTTTGGGCTGCAGCAACGCCGTTTTGGCGCTGGTACGCTGTTGCTTAATGGTAAGGGGCAACAGAATCAAACGGCTTAGAAGGGTAAATAAAATCAGCGCAACCGGGAAATTTCCCACTAGCTCAAAGAACCAGCGCATGACAAATCCCAGCGGGGTAGAGAAGATGGACTCAATAAACTGCAATTTTCATTCCTCCGTCAATGGACTTTCGTCGACCGGGGCGGCACAGGATCATACCCGCCCGGGTGAAATGGATGGCATTTTAAGATGCGGCGGATGGCCAAAAATCCGCCTTTGAGCACTCCAAAGCGTTCAATAGCCTCCAGAGCGTACTGAGAACAGGTAGGAGTGAACCGGCAAGCTGGTGGTAAATTAGGTGAAATAAAACGCCTATAAAACCGAATAGGCAACATGAGCACCAGGCGAGGCAGCCTCCACAAAAATTTCAAACACTGCAAGAGTTTCTGTTTCATCGCAAAACACCAGCTTGCTTTAGCTGCCGCTGCATAACCCGCATCACATCGGTGGATTTTGCATAAATCGTGCGCACCCTGGCCACAAAGATAATATCGTATCCCGGGATCACATTGTCTTTCAATGGGCGGTAGGCCTCTCGGATGACGCGGCGGGCGCGGTTGCGTTTTACCGCTTTCCCAATCTTTTTGCTGGCGGTGATGCCGCTTCGAGTAATTCCTTTGGCGGCGTTTTTGCGGTTTTTCATCACATAGGTGATCAGGATGGGATGCACCTGATTCTTACCCCGGGCATAAATCCGGCGGAAATCATTGTTTCGAGTCAGCACAAGCTTGTCCACAATGGCATTGCTCCTTTATGCGGACGCCGGCACCATTCCCCTGCCGGATCAACCATGAATTTATCAACAATGAAAAAGAAAGGCCACAATGCTTGTGGCCTTACGAGCGGAGATTAGAGGTTGGGAATCGTTTCCTCCTGCGGCTGACGCAGACAGCCATCCACAAAAAACGGCTTTTGGGCGAAGATACCCAACCCATCACCAAACTGTCCAATTTCAGCTGCGCCGCAACGTCAAAATACGTTCCGGCATCCAATCAATTAGTAAGACAGTCTTTTTCTGCCCTTAGCGCGGCGGCGAGCCAGCACCTTACGGCCATTGCGGTCGGACATTCTTTTGCGGAAGCCATGTTCCTTTTTCCGATGCAGCTTCTTGGGCTGATAGGTTCTCAGCATCCTATGTTCCCCCTTTCAAGGTTACCCTAATAACTATACATTATATAGGATAGCATTCAGGCGTGTCAACAAAAAACAGCTGCGAAGCAACTATTTTTTCCTACACATTCGGCCATCTTCAGGCCGGACATTTCCCCCACCCAGATGATGGGATCGAAAGACAGACCGATACTCTTTCATCTTACTTGTTCTATCCGAAAATGTCAATAGTTCCTAATCAATTGGGCCGTATCTCCTTCCGAAAGTTTTTTATTTTTTAACGCTTCCAATACTTTCCTCTTCTTTGATAAGCCTTACAGATTTGTATAAATGATACTTTTCTTCAGATACTAGAGTCAAACCAATCTCGATAAAGGAGAATTATATATATGAAAGCTACTGGTATCGTTCGAAGAATCGATGATTTAGGCCGTGTTGTCATTCCAAAAGAGATCCGCCGTACCATGCGCATCCGGGAAGGCGATCCTTTGGAAATTTATACCGACAATGAGGGTGAAGTCATCTTTAAAAAATATTCCCCTATTGGCGAATTGTCCTCCTTTGCCTCACAGTACGCCGATGTCCTTTACCGTTCCTGCGGGCTTCCCATCCTGGTATGCGACCGGGATCACTGCATCGCCGCTTCCGGCATCTCTAAAAAGGAAGTGGTGGAGCGCCGTATCACCTCCCAATTGGAAGATATGATGGAATCCCGTCAGATGCACGTGACCAAGGCCGGGGAACAGCGTCGGTTTATGCCGGTGGAAGGCGTGGATCGCGCAGCGTCTGTTATGGCCCCCATCACGTCGTCTGGCGATATCACCGGCGCGGTGGTGGCGTTGATGCCGGAAAGCGGCGCTGTACCAGGCGAAACCGAGATCAAGCTGATCCAGGTGGCCGCCGGTTTCCTTGGCAAACAAATGGAAGAATAACGGACAATGTCCGTCGCCACATCGCCCTAGAGTTATGGCAGGCACTTATTTCCCGTGGACACGGTATCTTTCCTCGCGGGATACTATTGTCCTCCTTTTCACACCAGACTTAGTACGCGATGTGGAAGCGGGCACTGCCCGCCGCCCTGGGGCTATGGTAGCTTTCTATTCTTTTGGGGGACACGGTATCTTTATCCTATGGGCAAGCAGGCTATGCCTATGTGGGACAGCTCTCTCTTCCCCATCCGCGGGAAGACTTTTCCGTATTACTCCAAGCTTAGAGCGCGACATGGGTGCGGGCACTGCCCGCCTGCCCGCTAAATGTTGGCGGAATTGGGTTGCAATTGGAATAAAAGTGTGGTAGTATAATAGGTATAGTATAGTGTACGACGATGAAAGAGTGGGGCGACCCGCTCTTTCGTTTGTATAGAGTGAATTTTCGGAGGTTATCTATGGCCAAAATGAGTACCGTGGAGCGGGTCTGGCAACTGGCCGATCCTGTGGCACAATCGCTGGATCTGATTCTTTGGGACGTCCGATTCGTCAAAGAAGGGGCGTCCTGGTTTTTGCGCATTTATATTGACAGCGATACCGGCGTATCCTTGGACGAATGCGAGGCTATGTCCCGGGCATTGGACCCTGTGCTGGACGAGGCCGATCCTATTCCCCAGTCTTATTATTTAGAGGTATCTTCCCCCGGCACCGAGCGGGCTTTGACCCGTCCCTTCCATTTTGAATCCTGCTTAGGGGAGCAGATCCTTATCCGCCTGATCCGTCCTCTGGACGGCCGCCGGGAGTACAAAGGGGTACTCACCGAGTACCAAGACGGCCGCATCACTTTGGATGACAACGGCGTATCCCGTACATTTGATCAAAAAGACACCGCCCTTTGCCGGCTAGTTGATACTTTTTTTGGAGGTTAACAATCGATGAATCGCGAATTTTTTGAAGCGCTGCGCCAGTTGGAACAAGAAAAGAAAATCCCCGCCGAGTACCTACTCGACAAGATTTCAGAAGCTATTGTCACTTCTGTAAGACGCAGTTACGGTGGCAAAGACAATGTGGAAGTCCGTGTGGATGCCAGCAAGGATATCTTTGAAGTGTACTTAAAGAAGGATGTTGTGGAAGAGGTAGAGGATCCCGATACCCAGATCCTTTTGGAGGACGCCCGCCGTTATGAGTCCATGTCCCGTCTGGGCGATGTACTCCGTATCCCGCTGGAAACCAAAAAGTTCGGCCGCATCGCCGCTACCACTGCCAAGCATGTCATCCGTCAGGGCATCCGGGAAGCCGAACACGGCCAAGTGCTTCAGGAATTCCAAAGCCGTCAGCAGGAATTGGTCAGCGCTGTGGTACAGCAGATTAACCCCCATTCCGGCAATGTCACCGTGACCATCGGCCGGTCGGAAGCCATCCTCTTTAAGGCTGAGCAGACTCCCGGTGAAACCTATCACGAAGGGGATCACATTAAGGTCTATATTGTTGACGTCAAGGCAAGCGAAAAAGGGCCAAGAGTGACCATCTCCCGCACCCATCCGGGCCTTGTCAAACGTCTTTTTGAAATTGAAGTCCCGGAGATCTACGACGGCACAGTGGAAATCAAAGCGGTATCCCGTGAAGCCGGCTCCCGTACCAAACTAGCGGTGTGGAGTAAGGATCCCAACGTAGACCCCATCGGCGCCTGCATCGGCAACAAGGGGGTGCGCGTAGGCAAAATTGTGGAGGAACTGGGCGGTGAAAAAATCGATATCGTCAAATACTCCGAGGATCCGGCCGCTTTTATCGCCGAAGCCCTCTCCCCCGCTACTGTACTTAAAGTGGACATGGATCCGGAAAATCCCAAGGGATGCCGTGTCACGGTGCCGGACAATCAGCTTTCCCTGGCCATTGGCAACAAGGGGCAAAACGTCCGCCTGGCCGCCAAATTGACCGGCTGGAAGATCGATATCCGTCCTGAATCCGGCTTCTACGGCGAGGAACCCGAGGCTGCCCAGGAGGAAGAAACTGCGTCTCCTGAAGAAACCTCTACAGAGTCCCGGGATGCAGAAGCGAAGGAAGCTCCTGTTGAAACTGAGGCCGTACAGGATTAACGGCAGCAACATACGGCGGATCCTATCCTGCCGCCGTTTTACTCATAAATGCCCGAATGAAACGTTTTGATTTGACATGATAAGGTGATGCGTAGATGCAAAAAAAGATTCCCATGAGAATGTGTACAGGATGCGGTGAAATGAAGCCCAAGCGAGAGCTTGTCCGGGTGGTCAAAAGTCCAGAGGGGGAAATCTCCTTGGATCTGACCGGCCGGAAGCCGGGCCGAGGAGCCTATGTATGTCCCGACGCCGGATGCTTAAAGGCCGCCCGCAAAAAAAGAAGTTTTGAGCGCACTTTTTCCTGCCAAATCCCAGACGAGGTCTATGACCGAATGGAGGAGGAAATTGCCGCCCATGAATGACCGCCTGCTCTCACTTTTGGGAATCGCCCGCCGGGCGGGTAAGCTGACCATGGGATTTGATCCTGTGGCGGAGGATGCGGCAAAGCACAAGGCGAGACTTGTGCTTACAGCATCCGACCTCTCCCAACGCACGTTAAAAGGTGTGGGAGAGATTTGTACGCAGCACAACATTCCCTGCATTCCCCTAGGCCGGACCATGGAGGAAATCCACAAGGCCGTCGGGAAGCGCACGGGCGTACTGGCAACAGCCGACCACGGCTTTGCCCAATCGATCAAGGAGCTTTGCCGCTTCAACAATGAGGAGGAATCGCAATGATAATAAAGTACCGGGTGCATGAAGTAGCAAAAGACCTGGATATTCCCAGCAAACAAGTGGTCGACCTGCTTGGCAAGTACTTCGACACGCCTAAAAAACATATGACCGCCCTGACCGAAGAGGAATTGAACGTGGTGTTTGAAACCTTCACTCAAAAGTACCAGGTGGAGAATTTTGACGCCTATTTTGCCGCTACGGAAAAAGACGCTTCTCCTGCAAAAAAAGAGGCTTCTGATGCTCCCAAAGCCCAAGAAAAGCCCGCTGGTCAGGCCCAGGGCAAACAGCAGGGTCAAAATCAAAACGGCGCAAAATCCCAGC
>CALCVR010000146.1 GCA_937905915.1 uncultured Eubacteriaceae bacterium | reverse complement strand
CACTTTGCCGCTGCCGACGACCGGCAACAGGAATCTTTTACCTTAAAGCAATATGAACTTTTTACCAGCGCTATCGATCGGTTAAAAGAAAAGGGCGTTGCGTTCCAGCTGCGGCACTGCTGTAACAGCGCTGCTGTTATGTCCCATCCTGAGATGCATCTGGATATGGTGCGTCCCGGCATCATCCTTTACGGCAATGCGCCTTCGGATCAAATGGACATTCCTTTGGACCTCCATCCTGCTATGGAGTTGAAAACAGTCATCTCCCAAGTCAAGGAAGTAGCGGCAGGCAGTACAGTCAGTTACTCCCGGACCTTTGAGACCGAGAAGCCTACCCAAGTGGCTACGGTACCCATCGGGTATGCCGACGGTTATCCTCGAAGTCTATCCTCCCGGGCCGATATGCTGGTGGCCGGCCAGCGGGCGAAGGTTATTGGGCGGGTTTGCATGGATCAGCTGATGCTGGACGTCAGCGGCAACCGGGAGGCCAGGCCAGGGATGACGGTGACGGTGTTCGGCCATGATCATGGCGCCTTTTTGCCCATCGAAGAGGTGGCGGGATTGGCCGGTACCATTAATTATGAAACCATGTGCCTGATTGGAAAACGGGTGCCGCGCATCTATCTGCGCCATGGGGAGAAAATTGAGCAGCTCAACTACATTTTGCCAGATCCCACAATGACGTTGAATTTTTAACGGGGATAGGATATAATAAAATTGGTTACTATTTTACGATGGAATTTGTCAATCTTCCAAATAGAAACATCGAAGGTAATCCATAAGGTCTGTCTATCCGGCAAGGGGTAAACGGCCTATACTTTGAAAATAGGAGGTGTTGCTGTGTACTGCAAGAATTGTGGAGCACAGTTGCCAAACGGCGCTTATGTTTGCGCCCAATGTGGGGTGCCGGTAGGACAAGGCGATGCCTATTGTGCAAACTGCGGGCAGCAAACCGATCCTTTAGCAGTGGTGTGCGTCCACTGTGGGGCGCCTACCAAACAGCCTTATCCGCCTCAATACCAATCAGCCCCACCCTATGCGCAACAAAAATCTAAAATAGCGGCGGGCCTTTTGGGGGTCTTCTTAGGCTCATTGGGGATACATAATTTCTACTTAGGCTATACCACCAAAGCCATTATCCAGATCCTGCTTTGTACGGTAGGATCCATCCTCACCTGTGGGATTGGGGCCATAGCGGCTGGCATTTGGGGACTAGTAGAGGGCATTTTAATCCTAGCCGGTTCTATTAGCTGTGACGCTGACGGCGTCCCGCTTAGCAATTAAGCTGGCCGATCCTGTGAAAAAAAGAGGCTGTTTTATGAGAAAACGGCCTTTTTTGATTGGCAAAAGGGGAACAAAAGCGCAAGATGTGTTAAAAATGCATTTTTTCCTTGCATTTTAGCGCGGATTGTGATAGATTAGAAATACTAGCGATATGGTCATGAAAGAGGTGACAAGAATGAAGGAAAACATCCATCCCAAGTATGAAGCAACTACCATCCGCTGCGCATGCGGTGAGGTGATTGAGACCCGTTCTACCAAAAAGGATATCCGTGTTGAAATCTGCTCTAAGTGCCATCCTTTCTTTACAGGCAAGCAGAAGCTGGTGGATACCGGCGGTCGT
>CALCVR010000145.1 GCA_937905915.1 uncultured Eubacteriaceae bacterium | reverse complement strand
TTTACATCTAAATCCAACAATTTGGATTCTGCTTGGCTGTAACTCCGAGTTATCAGGTTGCCCTGTTTGCCATTCTTTTGGTTCCAGGCCGTCACTGTGCAGGCCCCTTCCAAGACAATGGGGGTTTCATAGGCTACGACTTCTCCTACCGTTCCATCGGCGGCGGTCACTTGATAATAAATTTGTCCTTCCCCAATCAGCTCCAAATGTTCCCCTGATGCTACCGGTCTTTCCATCAACGAGAACCGCACGTTGCTTACCGCTTCCCCCGATTCCGGCAGGGGATTGGTGAAGGCTTTGACACAGACGTTGGTAATATACAAATGAAATTGCGATCCGTTGTAGCCCAGCTCTACGATGTCGGTCCAGGTTTTGCCATCCTGGCTATAGTAGCTTTCGCCATCGTTTCCTATGTATTCCGGCTCCGCCTTATCATAGGGCAGCGGGCACATCTCCACCGGAATGGGATAGGGATAGCTGGGATTGGTCAGCTTGACCACTATGCTAAACGATTCTCCGTCTTGGAGCCGCACCGCTTGCTTTAGTTCAACGGTGTGGTACCCGGCTATTGCTCTGTCCCACTGTGTCCGGTATAGACCAATTTTCCTGAGGTGGGATCTCCATCTCGGACTCCGGTGTAAACTGAAATCTCATAACGAGTGCCGGCGTCGGTGGTGTAAAAGGACACCGTTTCCAACTGTTCCTCGCCCTTGGCGGTGAAGATGTTGGCGATGGACGCACTTAGCGTAATAGTCGTCCCTCGTCCCGGTATACTCTCCACTTGCAGCCTTCCTTTGCACATGGACTCCAACCGATATCGCACATTCTGATGTTGACGGCTGTCCTCTGGCTCTTTATGACAGTCAAATCCTACTTCGTCGTCCTGTACCTTGACTTCAAAACCTTCCTCCGTCTCCCGGGTCATGAGTCGTACTGTCCCGCCTTCCTCCCGCCGCATAATGCCGTGACGTACCGCGTTCTCCACCAACGGTTGCAGCGTCAACGACGGCAACATGAATTCCCGCGCCTCAATATCGTATCCACCTTAAGCCGTTCCCCAAACCGCTTCTTCTCTAAACGAAAATAATTGAACACATGTTCCATCTCCTTCTCAAAGGGGATAGGCTTCTTATCGGTCAGGGAATCGATATCGGCTCGTAGAAATTGAGAGAATTCTTGGGTAGTCTCCTTGGCCTTCTTAGGATCCACCGTGCACAGGTAGCTGATGGCCGTCAGACAATTGAATAAAAAATGCGGTTGGATTTGATTGATCATCATATCAATGCGCGCTTCGGTCAATTCCTTCTCCCGCTGACGCATCAATATTTCCCGTTCCCACTGGATATTGACAAAAATGAGCAGTATAGACAATGTTGCCCCTCCATTGACCAGGGCGATCCCGTAAAACGATATCTGCAATACCTCCGCAATGGCGGGAAAAATAATATAACTTAAAAAGAATATACGCTCTTTCCAGTTCAAATATCGGCGGTACACAATCAGCGTCCATAGGGCAACTCCATACATCATCACCGGGATCAGCTGCGGCAACCAAAACAATTCTCCTCGCTGATATATGTTCTGGTCGGTGATGCTGAAGTACATCCCCGTGGCAGGAGATAGGATACTAAGTCCCCCTTGCAACGCTGCTAGCGCCAGCGATATCTGCCAATATACCTTTTTTACCTTGATCTTGGGCATTAGATATTCCATCATGTATCCTACGAAAAACAAGAAAAGCAGTCCTGAACTGGCAAAAAATAGCATGCTTCCCGCTGGTAGTAGCACTCTGGATGCTATATCCAGTTTGCCGTCACATGCCCAGTTGGGGATGTCTCCCAGCATCATAAGAACGTTGAAACTACATACCATTAAAAATGTCCCGCTTAGGCGACTATGCTGGATCCGCTGTTGTCTCCATAGGTATCCAATTAGTACTAGCATAACCATAATGCAACAAATGTCAATGGTTAAATTTACTGCATACATGGCATTTCCTCCTCTTCTTCCCTTTGTTATACCACGTGCCTGCACTTCGCGGCGGGTAACATCCGCTGTCATCGTGAACAAGTAACACCCGCGGGGACTGGTTGATACTAATTTTTAACTCTTATAGCTCGTGGTTCCTATCCCTGAATGAGAATTTTTACTCAAGAAACGGCCTGCGCGCCTCATGGAGAAAAGGCTTCCTTTCATCCCCACTCGCGTCGCAGCTCGAAACTCTGTCCAGACACCGGCTTCTAAGCTTGAACTAAGGATAGCGCACTATACTAATATCACTTCATCCAAATAAGAAAGGAGTGAATTCATGACTTTCCGCCATGAATGGAAACACGAAATTAATATTTCCGATCTTTTCACCCTCCGTCAACGTCTTTCCGCAATCGCTCATCCTGATCCCCACGCCCTTCAAGGACAATATCACGTCCGTAGCCTTTATTTCGATTCCCCTTCCGACAAGGCCCTCTATGATAAATGGAACGGCGTCAATTATCGTGAAAAATTCCGCATCCGTTTCTACAATCTGGATCCCTCCCTCATCCATCTGGAGAAAAAAATCAAGATCAACGGTTTATGTCAAAAATTTGCCGCTCCTTTATCCTCTGTCCAGGTCCAGGAAAT
>CALCVR010000144.1 GCA_937905915.1 uncultured Eubacteriaceae bacterium | reverse complement strand
CTGGGCGGAAGGGTATTTTGATCCAGTATGTTCCCCTTCGGAATGTACCGCAAGAAGGGGGACGGGGCGGGGGATGTCATAAGGTAAAGAATATCCTGAGCCCGGGTCATGCCCACGTAAAAGAGACGACATTCCTCCTCCAAATCGCAGGGGCGGCGAGGGCTTTGCAGGGGGATTGTTTTTTCGTTTGCACCGCACAAAAATACCACCGGGAATTCCAAACCTTTGGAACCGTGCAGCGTCATCAGGGTGACGGCGTCGGAATGGTAGGCATGTCCGCTGGATCGTACCACATCGGCTTCCTTGCCTAGGGCTAAATTCTGAAGAAAAGAGGAGAGGTCAGAATGCATGACAGCCACGTTTAAAAGCTTCTCCATGGGCTCCGATTGACTGAGGCCGTTGTCTGAAATCCACTGACCCAGCAGCCTGGCCGGTTTGCCTTTGGCGCAAAGGGGCTCATAGGTTTGAAGCATCCTTAGCAAGAAGTCCTTTGAATTCTCTTCCAAACTGGCGTTTTGTAGAATAGAGCATAAAGAACCTATATTATGTTCACTCGTTTCGTACTGGGCTTGAATACTTTGTATCCGGTCCTTGGGCAGGGAGAACCCCTTGAGGCAGACGCTCAAAGACAAGAGGTCGCTGGGATTTTGTAGAAAGCGGAAGAAGGAAAGCGTATTCTGGACAGAAGCATCGGTTAAAAAAGACTCCCTGCCAGCCACCGTGTAGGGGATTCCCTCCTTGATGAGGCATTGCTCCAGAATCTCAGCCTGGCGATGGGTGCGGTACAAAATAGCCATGTCGGAGAAACCCAGAGGCTTGCCGTCCTCTCGCTGGGGAATCGTCTGGGTGTTGTGGGCGTCCAGCATGTCGATGCCGCCCATAAGCCGGCCGATCTCCTTGGCCACAAAAATGGCCTCGGTCATGGGATCTTTGGCATTCATAAGCCGAACCTTTTCTCCCTGGGGACGCATGGCCTCTAAAGCGTGGTCGAGCTTGGGATCCTCCCCCTGGGCGATAACCGGTAAAGCGCATCCTAAAATATCCGGGGTGGAACGGTAATTTTGGATCAAGCGGACCGATTTCAAATCAGGATACTGTTCTCGAAACCGGTCAAAGCAATGGGCGTCCGATCCACGGAAGCCGTAGATGGCCTGATCCGGGTCTCCGATGACAAATAAGCTATGGCTCATCACAGACCACTTTTGGATCAATTCGTACTGGATAGGGTTGATGTCCTGAAATTCGTCCACCAGAAGATGGGTGAAGGGCTTTAAGAGCTTCTGATCCGGCTTTTCCAGGGACTTAAAATGCTCCAGCACCTGAAGCAAAATGTCGTCGTAATCCAGAGCGTTGGCCTGCTGTAAGCGGGCGCAGTAGGCATCGCATAGGGAAGCAGCTAGAGGGGATTCCTCCCGGTCCATCATGCCGCTTTTGATTTTGGAGATGCTTTCCAGCGCATCCCTGGGGGACAGCTTGCTGCCTTGTTGGGAAATGAGATCCTCCACAATGGACAGCGCCTCATATTGGTCGATAATCGATACCGATTCCCTCCATTTGGACAGCATATTAAGGCAGATGGAGTGAAAGGTACCGATGTTAATGGAGCGCACAGTGCGTTTGTTTTGGAAATGTTCCTCCAGTCGCTGACGCATTTCGTTTGCCGCCTTATTGGTAAAGGTGACGGCGGTGATTTGGGAGGGCTTCACCCCGCACTGCTCCACCAGATAAGCGATGCGATACACTAAGGTGCGAGTCTTACCTGTTCCAGGGCCGGCCACAACCGCCACTGTCCCTTTGGACACAGAAGAGGCCTCCCATTGCTGTTCATTGAGTCCGTAATGAGTATCGGCAGAAGGCTTTGAAGGTTCTTCTCTCTGCACCTCTTGTACGGCCACAGAGGAGGAATCCGTCTTCTTTTTGGACGATGCTTTTTTCTTGAGTACCGGCACAACCTCGTCCCCAAAGAGGCAGATTTGTCCCGCCATCCACTCTAGTTCCTTTTCATCGAACAGCTTAATTTTGCCGTATTCGCCGTCATATCCGGGATTTAAATCCACCTCTCCGGCGCGAAGGCGGCGGATTCCCTCGGCGATGCATCGCCCGGCATGGTGCTGGATGTCCTCAATAGGAGCCTCCCGCAGGATAAATAGTTCCGATCCTATCTGATGTAAGATCGATTCATATTGCCGTTCCACCTTGACGCTTGCCGGCGTGCACCCCAGAGAAGCGGCGATGACCTCCGGCAAGGGCACTAAGCTTTCAAAGGGCATGGCGTCCGGTAGGACAAAGTTTTCCGGACGGTCGGCCAGCTCCTCGACCCGATGCAGCACACCCACTGTAATGCGGCGGCCGCATACCGGACATCTGCCGTTTGCCGAGATGGTTTCCGACGGCTTTAGGCAGACTTTGCAGGGGCGATGGCCGTCGTAGTGATATTTTCCCTCCTCGGGGAAAAATTCAATGGTGCCGCCGAAGCCGTTATTTTTTGGATCCTTTAAGGCGCGCTGGATAGCGGAATAGGAGAGATCCGTGTGGAAAAGATTGGCCTCCCTGGCCAGTTTGGATGGGGAATGAGAGTCGGAATTGGATACCAAGGTAAACCGATCCAATGCCGAAAGCCGCCAGTTCATGGGCGGATCGGAGGAAAGGCCAGTTTCCAGGGCGGCAATATGAGGGGTTAAATCCTCAAAACATTCTTCAATGGTGTCAAATCCTGAGTAAGCGCCGAAGAGGGAAAAGTGCGGGGTCCAAATATGAGCGGGGATAAAAAGGGCGGAAGGGCAACATTCCAAGGTGATTTCCAAAAGATCGCGGCTGTCCAATCCCAAAATGGGACGGCCGTCAGAATGAAGGTTGCCGATGAGTTCCAGACGATGGGAAAGCTTCTCCGCATCCTCTATAGCGGGGAGGAGGATAACATTATGGATTTTACGTACCTTCCCGTTCTTTTTGTAGATAGAGCTGATTTCACTGGATAAAATAAAGCGTGGATCAGCCCCGCCTTCGAAAGAAGCTTCCGGGAGACGGTACTCTTTTTTTAATCGGAAAAGCCCTTCTTCAGCAGGTTCCATTTTCTCTTTGAGTTCTTCTCTCCAAGCGGGATGGGTGAAGTCGCCTGTCCCGATAAGGGAAAGACCTTTTCGCCTGGCCCATAGATCCAGATATTCTGGAACGCACTGTTTGCTGGTAGCTCTCGAATATTTAGAATGAATGTGAAAATCCGCAATAAACATAAAAAATCATCTTTTCTATAATAATAAATGACATTGCAATCAGCGAGGGTAAGAAAAAGCAAGATGAACTTGGATCTTGCAACTAT
>CALCVR010000143.1 GCA_937905915.1 uncultured Eubacteriaceae bacterium | reverse complement strand
ACCAAGGTATATTGCGCGCCTAATTTATCGGCGTATTTCATTTGGGCCTTGAGACTGCGGCCGGCCAGGTCGCACTCGGCCCAGAATCCCTCTTCCCGGATCTTGTTGACGGCGGCAAATGCCTCTTTGGAGGCCTCTTTTCCCATGGACGCAATATATAATGCACACGGTTCCGCCTGGGGAAGCTGCACGCCGCTCTTTTCCAGCACCAGCATCAGCCGTTCAATCCCCATACCAAATCCCAAAGAGGGAAGATGAGGACCTCCCAGCTCCTCGATGAGCCCGTCGTACCGGCCGCCGCCGCACACCGTCCCCTGAGCGCCGATAGCGCCTGAGACAAATTCAAACACCGTGCGGGTATAATAATCCAGGCCCCGGACGATATGGGGATTGACGGTATAGGTCATCCCGGCGGCGTCCAAATACCCTTTTACCCCTTCAAAATGATCCCGGCAGTCGTCGCAAATGTAGTCCAGCACCACCGGCGCTTTGGCGGCAATGGCCGAGCATACCGGGCTTTTGCAGTCCAAAATGCGCATGGGGTTGCGTTCCAACCGGCCCCGGCATGTTTCGCAAAGCTCCTCCTCATGGGCGTGGAAATACTCTTTCAACGCCTCATGATACTTGGCCCGGCAGGTAGGGCAGCCGATGGAATTGATCTCCAAAGACAGATCGGTCACGCCCAGCATGGTCAGCGCCGCATGGGCTACGGAAATGATCTCCGCATCGGCCGACGGCTCTGCCGCCCCAAACACTTCAATTCCAAATTGGTTAAATTCCCTTAAACGGCCGGCCTGAGGCTTCTCATACCGGTAGCAGGAATCCACATAACAGACCTTCAGCGGCAATGGGCCAGCGTGCAAACTGTGCTCCAGGATGGCGCGGGCCGTGCCGGCGGTGCCTTCCGGACGCAGGGTGATGGAACGTCCCCCTTTGTCCTCAAAGGTATACATTTCCTTCTGTACCACGTCGGTGGTTTCCCCTACGGAACGTTGGAATAACTCGGTGTGTTCAAACACAGGGGTACGGATTTCAGAAAATCCAAAGCGCCTGGCGGTATCGAGAAGCAGGTTCTCCACAAACCGGCGTTGATAGCTCTGGGAGGGAAGAACGTCCTGGGTGCCGCGGGGCGCACGGGTCAAAATAGCCATACTACATTCACCTTTCGGGATCAAATTAAGCAAACAAACGCCCTGAATAGGGTGGGGATGGACATTATTCCCGATCGGGAATAATGTCCATCTTCATAATTATAAAGGCTTTGCGCCCTAAAATCAACAGGAACCCCCGTGAGACATCTGTTTATCCTAAAGTGTAACCAAACGTAACTTGATGTCTCATCTTAATTCCTTTATAATAGGAGAAAATCCGCAGAAAATGCCGTGTCAAACGGATCTTTTATCTGCTCTTTTTGCCAAAAAGCGATGTGAAATTTTTCCCAAGAACCGTTCATTTTCCATGCTCTAAAAGGAGGTATTTTTGAATGCGTCAATTGTTCAAGCAAACCCTCATCCTGTGTATGGCCGCCGCTTTGTGTCTTGTGGTTTTATCCGGCTGCAAAAAAGAGGAAACATCTGCGTCCTCTTCCCCAGTGTCCTCCCAAAGCCAGGCGGAAAGCAGTTCCGCCGGCAGCTCTGCTTTTTCTTCTCTGCCGGGGTCCAGTTCTTCTGCATCCAGCCAAGCTCCTATGTCCTCTCAGGCAGAAAGCAGCATGGCTCAAAGTTCTTCTAATCAAGCCGCTTCTTCCTCATCCTCAAATCCTTCCTCTCCATCTCAAAGCCAGCCGTCGGAGGAGCAGCCCTCTACTTCCACACAGGGCACCGAGATCCCTTACGACTACCAACTGCTGCGGGATTTCAGCGGCTTTATCAATTTGACCACCCAGGCCATCAGCGGTGAAAGCTTCGAATATGAGTCGGTCAGCGATCAACAGCTGGCGGCCGCCGGCGTCATGCTGTGCAAAGATATGGGAGATGTCCAGGAGTCTCAGAAAATTGAGAAATCCCGCTTTGAAAAGGAAATCCAACAGTATTTCGGCCGTACCATTCAAAATCCCCAGTCCCTGTCAGGCAATGGGTTCCAGTACAAAGACGGTTACTATTATTGGTCTGGCCTAGGCTTAGACGATTATGAATTTGAAGCGCAAAAGGCCTATGACCTGGGAGATAACTATATCCGCGTTGAAGGACAGACCACCCTTTATGACATGGATGAAAATCCCGTACGGACCCAAAATGCTGTTTATGTACTCCATCGCGTTCCCAGCAGTTATTATGGGTATTATTTAATCGCTCAGTCCTATAAATAGATAGGTTTCCGTCTCGATACAGCCTTTCCCGCATAAAGAAACCCTGCGTCAAGGAGAAAATCCTTAAGACGCAGGGTTTTTGTTTTTGGTGGATGGACAGAAGAGTTTAGTCCAGTTTATTCATCACCAGACCGGTAATGAGTTTGGGATAAAAATAGGTGGATTTCTGGGGCATTTTCTCCCCGGCGGCCGCTACATCCCGGATCTCCGTAACACGGGTGGGATTGAGCAGGAAGGCAAAATTGGCGCCGCCCTCCCGCACGGCTTGGATGGCCTCCTCCATCTGCTTGACGTAAATCAAGTTTTTCTGGTTGGCCATATTCTCCTTATCAATGCCAAAAAGCCGCTCTAAAATCAAGGTGTGCAGCACCGTCACATCCAGATGACGGGATGCGGGGCTCAAGTCGGGCAGCAGACGGTCCATAACCCCCTGATCCCGCAGGGTAAGGCATTGCCAGCCCTTTCCTCCCATGTAGAGGCCGAAGGCGGTTTTTCCTTCCTCATAGAGATCCTCCAAAGTCTGTTCCATGTTGTCGATGCTGTCCATGGGTTTGAGTTCAAAATACTCGCTGCATTTGCCCAGCGCCGTAGCCGGGTCAAAATGAGCGAGGCCGGTGACCACGCGGTGGGTAGGGAATACCACCAGCCCGGGATGGGACATATCCACCAGCATCATCATGCAATAATCCACCGGATCCCCTTCCTTGGCCAGCCCTTGTTCCCTAGCGTAGTCCCGGAAGTTGAGGGCAGTTTCATAACGATGATGGCCGTCGGCAATGTAAAGCTTGCGGCTCTTAAACTGCTCCGAAAGACGCTGGGCCAAATCGGGATCGGCCACCGCCCACAGGCGATGGATCACGCCCGACTGATCGCAAAATTCCTGATCGGGCAGGCCGGATGACGCCTCTTCGATCAGAGGACGGGTGCTTCCATCGTCCATGTAGAGGGAATAAATCTGGCTGAAGTTGCAGAAAGTGGACTTCATCAGATTAAAGCGATCCTCTTTGGCCTTGGACAATGTAAACTCGTGGGGGAGCACCACCCCTTCGGAAAAGGGTGTCAGTTTCACCAGGCACACAATCCCCTTGATACTGCGGGTAATTCCCTTGACGGTAAACTCCTCTTCATAAATATAGGTGCATTCCTGCTCGTCCCGCTTGAGGACGCCCTGTTCTTCCCACTGTTCCTCCAGCCGGCCGGCCTGGGCGTAGGGATCTTCTCCTTCCCGGGGAAGTTCCAAGCGGATGACGTTATGCTCGTTTTTTTCAATGTATTCCAGGCGCTGCTGTTCACTGATGATGTCGTAAGGCGGGCAGGTGAGATCGGCAATGTCGCCGGCCTTTTGGCAATCAAACCGCAGGGCGCGGAAGGCTTTTATATCAGCCATGTTATGATTTCCTCCTTATTCCAGTAAAAACCGATTGATCAAAGATTATTG
>CALCVR010000142.1 GCA_937905915.1 uncultured Eubacteriaceae bacterium | reverse complement strand
GCTTACCTCTAGGGCAAAACTATTCTCCCCCCACGATGGCATAACCTTCCGGGGCGGTTACTTGTTGTAGGCCAGCTCCCTCTTCCCCGAAGTATAGTTCTTCCTTGGTCAGGATGGTCCCGTCTTCTTGCTGGAACGTTACTGTCACTTGGGCCTTCTTCTCCACGGTGATCATAACCTTTTCAGGATAAATGTACCATCCACCCTCCCCGTAGTATAGGCCGGTGGGATACAGCCAATTTTCATCCGGATGCGCCGGTATCACTTGTTGATAACCGTAAGGAAGGGGGATGCTCTCCCGGCTGACAGGGCCGATGGTGTTAAAAGCTTGTTTTCCTCCCCCTTCGATGCGGTTGCCATCCTGATCCCAATAGGACACTTCAAAGTTAAAACTTTGGGGATCAATGTTTGGTAGTATATGGAATACAACCGGCGAAATATCCGCCATCCATTGGCCGTCCTTTTGGGTGACCGTCACCTGCACCTTATCTTGTTCCGGATCCTCCAGAACCATGCCGAATTGGGCCAATTCTTCTTGGTCGGCTGTGATGGTTTGTTCGCCGGGGATAGCTAGAAATTCATCTTTAAAAATCTCTTTGCCCTGGTATTGGTATAAAATCGAGATGATGAGTCCTTCTCCCGTGGTGGCGGACGCTTCGTCGGCCTGGGAGGCAAAGCTGGTTTCCGTGGATCCAATCCGCACTTGCACGGTATAGGTGGCATCCATCTCCAAATCGGTCAGAATGTTTTCCTCTTGCCAGGCCCCATCGGGTGCGATACGGTATTGGGCTCCTTCCACCGGCTCCATGATGATGGTATCGGGAGTAGTGGACTGCACTTTGGCCTCCGGCATTTCCGGACGCGATGCCGGTACCGGAATACACACTACCTTGGATTCAAACGAGGTTTCGGTTGCGTATTTGCGGATATAAATGTTCTTTCCTGGGATGACAGGAATGTGATCTCCTTGCCATTTCTGGGCCCCGATCATATCGGGATTGTCTGCCACTTCATTCCAATCCCCATAAATGGAGACGGTGCGTTCCATGGCAAAGTCAATGTCCGAAGGCACTGCCGCCGGGCGTTTGGGGATCACTTCCTGCTTTTGGTTTGATCCGTCTTTAGCCGATAAGGTTAGGATCACATTCTCTTCCCCTTCCTCTACTATATAGGGGGTGATGGAGGTGCCGTTGGCTACCGGATTGCCTTCTATATCGGCCAAAAGATAACGGGTATCGTCATAAGACACGGTTTCGTTTAGATAGTCTATGGTCAGGGCGCTGCGGTAACCTGTAGCGTATAGGTGGTGGGGGTCTTTCCTCGAGCCTGTGTGGTTACTTGAATGGATGTAGTTTCCCCAGCCTCCAACTGGATAGGGATCCGACCAGCTGTCCGACTCTACCGGCATCCCGTTTACGGTGATGGTGTCGGCCCCTCTGGGACGAATACTGATATCCTCTACCTTTGTATCCACTGATATTTTATATTGTGTATTCTCTTGGGACAGGTCTAATTCTTGTTTCTCGCCCGC
>CALCVR010000141.1 GCA_937905915.1 uncultured Eubacteriaceae bacterium | reverse complement strand
TCTCTCTTCATTAAAATATAGGAAGTTTCTCCTTTGTTATCTCATCGACAACAAAACTTTCATTTTCAGAAAAATTTCCCTTCAAAAAAAACACTGGTTACCATTATAAACCACTATGGCACATTTTTCAACCAAGCAATCCCTCTCGGTTTCTTTTCCTAGTATTGGTTTTCTTTCCCAGCCTATTCTTTTGAAACCGGCCCAAAATAAAACCTGCCTGACCAGATGTTTTGAGCATTTGGTCAGGCAGACTGTCTTTTCTCGTGACCCCTTACGTCACTTATTCATATGCCGATACGCGAAAACGATATATCATTTCTTCTCCTGGAGCAATAAACTTGAGGGAACCATTTTGTCTGGCGTCAGCGCGGCCATCAATGGTGGCGTTGCATGGCTCTAGGCCAACGGCGTACTCTCCTTTGCCCAGCATCTTCCATTGGACAAAATGATCCAGCATCTTTTTGTCATAGGTAATCTCTACTCCCAAATGCTGCCCCGCATTGCGCAGACCCACAGTAGCCAACCCCTGTTCATCTTGAATATCGTGATAATAGCACATCTCTTCAAAGGGTGTGGACGGCGGCGTAATGCACAAATACTGCTCTACAAAATCAGCAGCATGCTTTGTCCGCGGCGTCACGTGATTTGTCGGCAGAATCAACTGGGCTGTTTCATCCAGCAAAGGATATCCCATATTAAAGTGGTATAAAATCATCAAAGGACGGGTGGAAAAACCAGCGTTTACAACTCGATCTGTAAACTCAAAGGCATTGATACCGTGGCGCAGCGTCACAGTGCGGGTCATATGAAGATCCCCTGAGAACAAGGCGGCATCCCGCATAACACCGCTGATGTGGACGGTAGGAATTCCTTCCTCCAACGTGGTGTGGACATTAACCTGTTCCGCTGGGGTGTTGGAAAGAGATCCGTGCATCCGAAGAATTTCTCCTTGGTCCTCCCCGCCGACGCCGATATTATCCAGGCCGCAGGTGGTTAAGAATCCTCCCCCAAAGGAGGATACCCATCCATCCACCGCTTTTCCGCAATAGGATGGAGCCACAATGCCGGTGGGAGTCAGGAAATTGAGCCCTCGTCCGTTTAACTTCAGCTGGTAGAAATCCATGCAACGGTCGGGCAAGATGGTTAATTCCATACCTGCTCCTGTGGATACATCAATGGCATGGACGCCCTCTTGCCGTCCTCCCTGCAATACATACTGCTTGACGGCAAACACTTGATCCAGTTTTCCGATATACTCCCGGACTTGACGAAAATCCACGCCTATTTCCTCCTTTTAATCGAAAAGCAGCTCCCCGTCAAAAACATGGCTGGCCGCCAAACAAGCCGCACTAATAAACTGAACATGATTGCCGTAAAGCGGCCGAAGAAATGGAATATAGCTATACTCCCGACCGATGCGGCACTGGTTCACTGTATTTTCCAAACGGTCGATGTATTTCTGAGGCAAAGATAACAAAGCATGTCCCACAATAACGGCCTGAGGATTCAGAAGATTGACGCCGCTGACCAATGCGCAACCCAGTTTATCCATCATATCGCAGAAAATTGCGTCTACAATAGGATTGTCTGACATGGTGTAAAATTGCGCCATGGGCAGATCCATTCCAGTAGCCCGGCACAGGCGTTGGTGAATCACCGGAATTCGGACATAGGATTCTACGCATCCCTTATTCCCACAGTCACACGGTTTTCCATTGTAGTCGATGCTAACATGTCCCAGCTCTCCGGCAAATCCATATTTATTGTGTTGTAACTTTCCGCCCGAGATAATTCCCAATCCTACGCCATTTAAAACACTGACAAATAGGAAATCGGAATAGTCCCGGCCATTGCCGTAAAGGCTTTCGGTCAAAGCGACACAGTTGTTTTCATTGTCCATAAACACCGGCAAACGGTACCGCTCCTTTAAAAGCGGCGCAATGGGAAGATGCGAAATATGATAAAAATTAGGAGGCGTCAACAGAGTGCCCGTGCGGGGATTTAAAGGACCTAGAGCCGATACGCCAATTCCCAGGATTGGCTCTTCTCCTTGCAGCATTTGGTCGATTTGATGATAAAATAGATTCATCAAATCGTCTCCTGTTCCGCCATGGATAGGAAGGGTATTGCTTTTTAAAATATTCATTTTAAGATCGCATAGCACAGCCGTACACGAGTTCCGATCAAATTGAAGGCCAATGCATTTGGGCGCTTTCGGTGAAATGGTCAGGCCAATGGGATTGCGTCCCACTCCAGAAGTCCGATCCAGGGAGCTCTCCACCACCAAACCTTTTTCAATAAATTCGGAAATAATGTTGGTAACCGTCATTTTTGTCAATTTAGTGGCACGAGATAACTCAATGCGGGAAGTATGTTGCTGTGTTGCAATTAATTTGAGCAGCAGACCGCGATTGCGCTGCTTTAAAAAGGAGTTATTTTCTCCCCTATTCTTCGGCAAGCTGTCGATCCCCTTCCATAAATTGGTTTTTCAAAAAAGGAATTATGCACTATGCTACCATTTTATACCTATCATTATACAAGAAAGACAATAAAAATCAATACAAACTCAATTGTACTGATTATATTTTACTATATTGCATCCATTTTGAATTTATGGAGGAATCGATTATGGTGATATTTCTGTATTAGAGGTACAGAATCCTCCAATAGTCAAAAAATTTTAGCGAATTGTAAAAGCGTCTTACCGTATCCGATGGAAAATAGCGCTATATTTTCTTTCTTTTATAATATTTACCACCCGATTTTTATGAAATAAAGTCAAAATCTCCCCTTTTTTAAAAGGGGAGATTTTAATAAAACCGACTTTTCTACTTACGAGGAAACGATCTTGTGTTTTCTGGTAGAACAAAATGTCTTTTTGAAAACTTGTCCCCTTTATGCCTTACCTACGCTTTCAAAAATCCGCATCTTTTCTATGGTAGCTTCTTTGACGGCTTTGATGATGTCCTCAATCAGATCGGTCATTCCGAGCCCATCTCGATATCCGTCATGGGCCGCCTTGGCTGCGGCAAAGTTGATATCGGTAAAGATATTGACTTTTGAAATACCGTCGGCAATGGATTTTTTAAAGTCCTCATCCGACAAACCGGATCCCCCATGAAGAACCAGGGGAATGTTTACCTGCTCTCGTAGCTGCTTAAGCAGGTCAAATTGAAGTTGAGGTTTGCTTTTATATGCCCCATGAGCCGATCCAATGGCCACGGCCAATGCATCTACACCAGTGCGGGCTACGTATTCCATCGCCTCTTCCGGTTGGGTATAAACGCTCTGATCAGAATCTCCTGCATTGGCTCCTACATGCCCTAATTCAGCTTCCACCGTAATACCTTGTTGGTGGGCCTCTTTGGTCATGGTTGCCACTTCACGGCAATTGTCGCCAAAGCTCAGGTTGGAACAGTCATACATAATAGAGGTAAATCCCAGCTTAATGGCTTCACGGATTTTGGGGACGGTCAGGCCATGGTCAAAATGCAGCACCACCGGTACCGAAGCCCGTTTCGCCATGGGAACAAGCATATCGCTGAGTTCCTGAAGGCTTGCGTATGGAAGCAGCACTTCCGCGCTGCCGATGATGACCGGCGAACGGGTTTCTTCTGCCGCCTGTAACACACCTTTTGCCATTTCCAAATTAACCGTATTAAAAAGTCCTACACCATAATGATTTTTACGAGCGTCCAACAAAACGTCATTTAAATTAACAAGCATGCAAAAGACCTCACTTCACAATAACACAAGCAATACAGCTATGATTTCATCCTGCCTAAAATTTTCTGATTAGTCCTCGATGACCGGCATACGATTGATGCGGGGGTCGGTAAAGATAT
This sequence comes from uncultured Eubacteriaceae bacterium, assembly GCA_937905915.1. Lineage (GTDB taxonomy): Bacteria > Bacillota > Clostridia > Oscillospirales > Acutalibacteraceae > Solibaculum. The sequence goes on along the minus strand of CALCVR010000141.1, from coordinate 1,895 downwards.
CCAATTCATCGTGGCTGGGAGTACTAAACTCCGACACAATGGCGCCCTCCGGGCCGGCCTGGAACCAATGCTTAGTGTTGGGCACCATGGTATACTGCTCGCCAGGATGGAGAATAATCTCGTGTTTTGCGGTATAATAAGTTTCATCGCCTTTTGGGGGCTGCACCTTGGGATCGGGAGTTGGTTCCCCGCGGTCCACATATACATATACAGTGCCGTAACGGCAGCGGAAGGTTTCTTCTTTGCCGATGTATCCCTTTTCCGGAATGGGTGCGTGGATATGCTCTGGGCAAGTCTGATGAGGCAAAAGCGCCATTTCTTTTCCGCAGCAAAGATCGGTGTTGACATACACCACAATTTCAATGCCGGTGCGATAAACATCGCCTAGTCCCAAATCCGCTACTTCCAGATTATCCTTTTCCTCCTGGGTCAGGACAATATGAGCCTTTTCGTAGAGTTTTAATGCTTTTTCCTTGACCTCTTCGTACTGTTCCCGTTTCATGATGAATCATCCTTTCTGAATAATGGATCCTGCCTATTGGGCATATCTCTATTTCAATTGTGTTATTCCACTTGATCCTTATTTTCTTCCATGAACCGGAGGGTTTCCTCCCAAGTGCGGATGCCGGTGGATGCTCCCACCTCCATGACGCACAAGGTTCCTACCGCATTGCCGATTTTTCCACTAGTGCGATAGTCCAGGTCATGGGCCAATCCTGCGATAAAGCCTGCACAGAAGGAATCCCCTGCGCCGGTGGTATCCACAGGCTTATACTTTGAATAGGTGGGCAACGTGTATCGATCCCCGTTTTCTTCGCAGATATAAGCGCCGTCCTTTCCGATCTTGATGATGACGTTTTTGGCGCCCTTGGCAAAGAAACAATCGGCAATGGCATCCAATTCGGTCTCACCCGCAATTTTAACAGCTTCATCGTAGCTGGGCATAAACAAATCCAGGTAAGGTAGGGACGGCCCGATGAGTTCCATCCAACGGTCTCTGCTGTCCCAAGCGGTGTCCATGATGGTGTATTTTCCCTTTTCCTTGGCGTAGCGCAGAATCTCGCTGCAAGGTACGCCGTCAAAGTCGTAGAGCAGCAATGCGCCGGCTATAAAAATAATATCGTATTGATCGATAAGGGAAAGATCCAAATCCTCTTTTTTGTAGGCGGCAGCCGAGCCTGGATTGAAAAAGTAACTCCGTTGTCCGTCCGACGACACGCATAAAATGGAACAGGTGGTGTCTTCTGAGCCGTCTGTCACAATGCCGTCGGTATTGACATTATACTTTTTCATGGTACGTTTGACGAAGGATCCAAAGCTATCCTTTCCCACTTTAAAAGCACAGCCAACCGGAACGCCCATTTTACCCAAATCATTGGCGGCGTTGGCGGCGCATCCTCCGACATACATAGCTGCATTCTCCACTACGCGGCTTGTGCCGGGATCGGGAAGCGCATCCACCGGTCTGACGATGATATCGGTGGTCACGGATCCAATACACAATACTTTTTTCATTTTATATCATCCTCTCACTCAGCAGGAGCCCCGCTTTGTTCTGGTTATATTGTATCGTATACATCTCTAAAGTCAATATATTTTTGTTAATATGAACGATATATGGACAAACAAATTAAAAGTGCGAAAAAACCAATTCTTATTCTTTATTAGTCTTGACCATTTACCTAATCTTCTTGCAATTGGGAGAAAGTGACAAGCTGAACCTCTCTTTCTTGTAGCTTTATGATGAGATCAGGAGAGGTCAAGTGATACAGTTCCTGAGGTCGAGGCAAGCTGTAACTGCTGCCTTGGAGAAGAGATTCATCCAAGTATCCTGGATGGGACATGATTTCCAATGAGCCGGAGCAATCCTCCTCCACTATCTTTAGAATAGTGTC
>CALCVR010000140.1 GCA_937905915.1 uncultured Eubacteriaceae bacterium | reverse complement strand
CAAAAAAGGCAGCATCTCCGGCAAGGGTGTGGTCAACAACCGCATGTCCAACCTGATGTGCCAGATGCTCCAAAAGGCGGGTATCCCTACCCACTTTGTGGAGGAGTTGTCTGATCGTGAGACCCTTGTGAAACGTGTAAAAATCGTCCCGCTGGAGGTCATTGTCCGCAACATTGCTGCTGGCAGCTTCTCCAAACGCTTTGGCGTGGAAGAAGGCACCGCCTTAAAATGTCCCACTTTGGAATTCTGCCTCAAGGACGACGATCTTCACGATCCTATGATCAACGGTTATCACATTCTGGCCCTTGGTCTGGCTACTCAGAATGAATTGGATGTTATTTCCGCCTATACCTTCCAGATCAATAAGATCATGAAGGAGTTTTTCCTCTCTATCGGCATCGAGTTGGTGGACTTTAAATTGGAGTTCGGCAAGTTGGATGATGGTACTATCATCCTGGCTGATGAAATTTCCCCCGATACCTGCCGCCTTTGGGACAGCAAAACCCATGAAAAGCTGGATAAAGACCGTTTCCGCCGCGATCTTGGCGGTGTGGAAGAGGCCTATCTGGAGGTCATGAAGCGCATCGGCCTCAACTAAGGGCTTCTTACAGCACATCTATTTCCCGGCACAGCGGCACCAAGTGGGAAAGGCAGCATCGCCGTGCCGCGGTGTTTGCCTTTCCTATTGTTTTGTCACGAACAGGAGGTTTATTTAACGTGATGTCTGATCTTCAAGGTTCTTTGCCCTTTGAGAATAAGCTGCACGAAGAGTGCGGTATCTTCGGCATTTACGGCGGCAACGATCAGGAAACCGCCTATGATATTTACAGCGGCCTTTTTGCTTTGCAGCATCGCGGCCAAGAAAGCTGTGGTATGGCCGTCAACAACAACGGTGTCGTTTCCTCCCACAAGGATATGGGATTGGTAAGCGACGTCTTTAATAAGGATATTTTGGAAAAGCTTCCCGGTCAGATGGGCATCGGCCATGTGCGCTACTCCACCACCGGTTGTTCCATGCGGGAAAACACCCAGCCTTTGGTGCTCAAATACATCAAAGGCACCTTGTCCATCGCCCACAACGGCAACCTGACCAATACCAATGAGTTGCGGGATGAATTGGAGCGTACCGGAGCCATCTTCCAAACCACAACCGATTCTGAAGTTATGGCTTATCTCATCGCCCGGGAACGGGTCAACTACGGCTCGGTGGAGGAGGCGGTACGCAACATCATGCCCCGCATCCGCGGCGCCTATTCTCTGTTGGTCATGAGCCCCCGCAAACTGATCGCCGCCCGCGATCCTCACGGCTTCCGCCCCTTGGTCATCGGCCAATTGGACAACGCCTGGGTGTTTGCTTCGGAAACCTGCGCTTTGGATGTGGTGGGCGCTGTGTATGTCCGCGATGTGGAGCCGGGTGAAATCGTCATCGCCGACGAGCGCGGCCTTACCTCCATTAAAACAGAGAAGCCGGAGAAAACCTCCTTGTGCATCTTTGAATACATCTATTTTGCCCGGCCGGACAGCCAGATCAACGGCCTGAGCGTCTACGAAGCCCGTCAGGAATCGGGACGTATTTTAGCCCGTCAGCATCCGGTGGAGGCTGATTTGGTCATCGGCGTGCCGGAGTCGGGCATTGATGCCGCCATTGGCTACAGCCAGGCATCCGGCATCCCTTACGGCAAGGGCTTTGTCAAAAACAACTATGTGGGCCGTACCTTTATTAAACCTCAGCAGAAGCAGCGTGAAAACGCTGTCCGTCTGAAGCTCAATGTTCTAGGCAACACGGTGCGCGGCAAGCGGGTGGTTATGCTGGACGACTCCATCGTCCGCGGTACCACTTCGGCACGGCTGGGCCACATGCTCAAAAACGCTGGCGCCACCGAGGTGCATGTCCGCATCAGTTCCCCCCCCTTCCTGTGGCCCTGCTACTTCGGCACGGATGTCCCGGAACGCAGTCAGCTGTCGGCCGTCCGCAATTCCTTGGATGAAATTTGCCGCAGCTTGGGCGCTGATTCCTTAGGATATTTGGAGCTGGATTCTTTGCACGAGATGCTGTGCGGTCGTGAGATCGATTACTGCGACGCCTGTTTCTCAGGTAATTATCCTGTGGAACCGCCTAAGTCCAGCGTTAACATAGATCAATTCGTCAAGTAAATAGGCCGTCACAGAGGCCGGTGAAACAGGACTTTTGGTCTAATTCACCGGCTTCTTTTGGTTTTTTGCTTTACAAATATGGGGTTTGGCCCTATAATTAAAATCTGTATGGAAAAATATCCAAATGGCTTTGTTTTGTGGTTGTTTGGGTCTGTCGCAGGAGGTTTGATTTTTGTGAAAAATCGTTACGAAAGCCCTCTTGGATCGAGGTATGCAAGCGAAGAGATGCTGTATCTCTTTTCCCCTGATAAAAAATTCCGGACCTGGCGCAAGCTGTGGATTGCCCTGGCCGAAGCTGAACATGAGCTTGGCCTGCCGGTGACACAGGAGCAAATAGACGAGCTCAAAGCGCATCAGGACGATATTAACTATGAAGTGGCTGAGGCAAGAGAACGGGAAGTGCGTCACGACGTCATGTCCCATGTATACGCCTACGGCCAGCAGTGCCCCCATGCCCGTCCCATCATCCACTTGGGCGCCACCTCCTGCTATGTAGGAGACAACACCGATCTGATCCTCATGCACGAGGCCACTCAGATCATCCTGCAAAAACTGGTTACCCTCATCGGCGTACTGGCCAAGTTCGCCGACCAGTATAAGGATCTTCCCACCCTTGCCTTTACCCATTTCCAGCCGGCCCAGCCTACTACTGTGGGCAAACGCGCCACATTGTGGATGCAGGATCTGCTGCTTGATCTGGAAGAAGTCGAGCATGTCCTCAGCACGGTAAAGCTGCTTGGTTCCAAGGGCACCACCGGCACCCAGGCGTCTTTCCTGGAACTTTTTGAAGGCGATCATGAAAAAGTCCGGGCCCTGGACCGCAAGATCGCGGAAAAGATGGGATACAAGGGGGTTTATCCCGTGTCGGGCCAGACCTATTCCCGCAAGGTGGACAGCCGTTACCTCAACATGCTGTCCGGCATCGCCCAGTCGGCCTGCAAGTTCAGCAACGACATCCGTCTCCTCCAGCACCTCAAAGAGGTGGAGGAGCCTTTTGAAAAACATCAGATCGGCTCGTCCGCAATGCCTTACAAGCGCAATCCCATGCGCAGCGAACGCATCGCCTCTTTGGCCCGTTACGTCATGGCCGACGCCCTCAATCCCGCTATGACGGCCGCTACCCAGTGGTTCGAGCGCACCTTGGACGATTCAGCCAACAAGCGCATCAGCGTGCCGGAGGCCTTCCTGGCGGTGGACGCCATCCTGGGCCTGTACATCAACGTAGCCGACGGTCTGGTGGTGTATCCCAAGGTCATCGCCCAACGTCTCAACCGCGAACTTCCCTTCATGGCCACGGAAAATATCATGATGGATGCCGTCAAACGCGGCGGCGACCGTCAGGAACTGCATGAACACATCCGCGTCCACTCTATGGAGGCCGGGCGTGTAGTCAAGCAGGAAGGCGGAGAAAATAATCTCTTGGAGCTTATCGCCGCTGATCCCATCTTCGGCATGACACTGCCTGAACTACAAGCCCTTCTCAAGCCGGAACAGTATGTAGGCCGTTCTCCCCGCCAGGTCACCGAGTTCCTGGAGGAGGCTGTGGCCCCTGTTTTGGAAAAATACAAGAATTTGCAGCAGGCCAAGGCCGAAGTACGCTGCTAACGTGGATCAAATCCCGCATTTCTTCATATCCTAGTGTCAAAGGGCTTTTGCCGGCACAAGGACTATTTTTCATTTTAAAATCACTGAATAACAAACAAGGAGTTGTCACCATTATGGTAAAAGCAATCGTCGGCGCCAACTGGGGCGACGAGGGAAAAGGTAAAATCACCGATATGTTTGCCGCCCAGTCGGATGTGGTGGTTCGTTTCCAGGGTGGAGCCAATGCCGGCCACACCATCATCAACCACTACGGCAAATTCGCCCTGCACCTGTTGCCCTCCGGCTCCTTCCACTCCCATATCACCAACGTCATCGGCAACGGCGTAGCCCTCAACATTCCGGCTCTTTTCAAAGAGATGCAGGAAATTATCGACCGGGGCGTCCCGGCTCCCAAGCTGCTGATCTCCGACCGGGCCCAGATCATCATGCCCTATCACGTGCTCTTTGACCAATACGAGGAAGAACGTCTTTCTTCCCACAGCTTCGGTTCTACAAAATCGGGTATCGCCCCCTTTTATTCCGACAAATTTGCCAAGATTGGCTTCCAGGTTTGCGAGTTGTTCGATGAAAAGGCTCTGCGTGAAAAATTAGAACGGGTGATTGTGCCCAAGAATATCCTGCTGGAGCATTTGTATCACAAACCCTTGTTGAACGTCGACGAGCTGTTTGATCAAATGATGCAGTATCGGGACATGGTCGCTCCCTACGTGGGCAACCTGCACGAATTCATGCAGCAGGCTCTGAAGGAAAATAAAAACATTCTGTTGGAAGGTCAGTTAGGCGCTTTGAAAGATCCCGACTGGGGCATTTATCCCATGGTGACCTCTTCCAACTCCATCGCCGGATACGGTGCAGTGGGTGCCGGCATCCCGCCTTACGCCATCACCGACATCTGCACCGTTGTCAAGGCCTACTCCAGCGCGGTAGGCGGCGGCGCCTTTGTCAGTGAAATCTTTGGCGAAGAGGCCAACAAGCTGCGCAACCACGGCGGCGACGGCGGCGAATACGGCGCCACCACCGGCAGGCCCCGCCGTATGGGTTGGTTCGACTGCGTGGCTTCCCGCTACGGCTGCAAGGTACAGGGTACCACCCAGGCCGTGTTGACGGTGCTGGATGCTCTCAGCTACCTGGAGGAAATCCCGGTGTGCGTCGCCTACGAGATCGACGGCAAGGTCACCAAAGAATTCCCCACCACTCCCATGCTGGAAAAAGCCAAGCCCGTATTGGAGGTTCTTCCCGGCTGGCATGAGGACATCCGCGGCGTCAAACGTTTTGAGGATCTGCCGGAAAACGCAAAAGCCTATGTCAAATTTATTGAAAAGGCCATCGACACCCCCATCACCATGGTATCCAACGGTCCCGGCCGCGACGACATCCTGATTGTCAATGAATAAGGCTGTGTTTGGGAGGGACCCTATTGCTTTGTCATTTGCCATTCGCTAGGAGGTTTCTGTATTTATGTGTGGTATTGTAGGATATGTGGGCAAAAGCCAAGCCGCTCCCATTTTGCTTGACGGCCTGTCAAAGCTGGAGTACCGCGGCTATGACTCGGCCGGCGTAGCTGTTTACAGCGACGATCATATTGAAGTGGTCAAGGCCAAGGGACGTCTCAAGGTGCTCAGCGATATGCTGGACGGCGGCAAGAATCTTCCCGGCACAGTGGGCATCGGCCATACCCGTTGGGCCACTCACGGCGAACCGTCGGACATCAACTCCCATCCCCATATGAGTGGGGACGGCCGTTTTGCGGTGGTGCATAACGGCATTATTGAAAACTATCTGGTTTTAAAAAATAGATTAATCGAAAAGGGATTCCACTTTGTGTCGGAAACCGATACCGAGGTCATCGCCCATCTGGTGGAATATTACTACAAAGGCGATATTATGGACACCATGCGCAGCCTTTTAAACGCCATGGAGGGTTCCTACGCCCTAGGCATCATCCGTGCTGACAAGCCGGATGAAATCGTAGCAGTGCGCAAGGACAGTCCCTTGATCGTGGGTTTATCGGACGAGGGCAACTTTATCGCCTCCGACATCCCGGCCCTGCTCAATTATACGAGGGATATCTATCATCTGGATGAAAAGGAAATCGTATTCCTGCGCCGGGACGGCGTCTCCATCTACAATATGGACGGCGATCCGGTCAACAAAGAGGTCTTCCATGTGGACTGGGATGTATCGGCCGCTGAAAAGGGCGGGTATGAGCACTTCATGATCAAGGAGATTATGGAACAGCCCAAGGCATTGGCCGACACGTTAAAACCCCGCATTCAGGACGGCCGTGTGGTGCTGGACGACGTCAAGTTAACGGCGGAGGATCTGAAGGATATCCACAAGATCGATATTGTGGCATGCGGCTCGGCCTACCACACCGGTGTGGTAGGAAAGTATGTCATCGAGGAACTGACCCGTAAGCCGGTGGAGGTGGATTTGGCATCGGAATTCCGGTACCGTTCCCCCATCCTGGATGAGCATACATTGGTGATCATCATCAGCCAGTCGGGCGAAACCGCCGATACCTTGGCCGCTTTGCGCTATGCGAAGGCGCAGGGCGCCAGGACATTGTCCATCGTCAATGTGGTGGGAAGCTCTATCGCCAACCAGTCGGACGATGTACTCTACACCTGGGCCGGCCCGGAAATCGCCGTGGCCACCACCAAGGCGTACTCTTGCCAGTTGGGCGTCTTATATCTGCTGGCCTTGTATATTGGCGATCTGCTGGGGACGATCCCAGAGGAGGTATACCGGGATTATGTGTCGGAACTCCTTCTCCTCCCCGATAAGGTCCAGAGCATTTTGGATCACAAGGAGGATATCCAATATTTTGCCTCCCGCAATTACGGTGCAAAAGACGTGTTTTTCATCGGCCGGAATGTAGATTATGCACTGACTTTAGAAGGGTCTCTCAAGCTCAAGGAAATTTCCTATATTCACTCCGAGGCCTACGCTGCCGGCGAACTGAAGCACGGCACCATTTCCCTTATCGAGGACGGCACTTTGGTCATCGCGGTGGCTACCTTGGATCGTCTCTTTGATAAAACCATGTCCAATGTGAACGAAGTCAAGGCCCGCGGCGCTTATGTTCTGGGTCTCACTACGGAGCACAATCGGAAAATTGAGCAGTCCTGCGACTTTGTGTTCTATATCCCTGAGACATTGGATCTTCTTCTTCCTTCTCTGGCCGTTATCCCGCTTCAGATCTTCAGCTATTATATGGCGCTGATGAAGGGATGCGACATCGACAAGCCCCGCAACCTAGCCAAAAGCGTCACAGTAGAGTAAAAACCAGTCCATACCTGGGAGCCAATTTCACTTGGCTCCCAGGTATTTTTTTTCGGTGAAAGGCCGTTAACAGGATATGGAGGTTCTGTTTTCGCATCATACAACGCCCTTAAGAAAGTCTTGTCCCCTATTTTTTTGCGCATTGACCAATACATAGAACACCTTGCGGACACCCTTTGCTTATCCGGTGGAAAAACCGCATCAGCATTGACAAGCATCGCGCGAAACGTGTATAATTAAATACATATTTGTAATTTCGGAGGTGCTGGTTGTGTCCATACAACCGGTACTCTTGTTGTTGAGGGCAAAAAAGAAGGTTCCTTCTTTGTCCCGGCATCCGGTCAATGATAGACGTGAGGTGGAATTGTGTCAGATTTTTTACAGTCGCTCCTGAAGTCCATCGATTTTGTAGGCCTCATCGATTTCTTTCTCCACAATCTTGTGTGGATCTGTGTAGGCGGCGCTTTGTTATTAGCGCTTTTACTGGGAATCGGCCTCTTCAAAGGAAAAAAGCGTTGGCTTTGGCGATCCATCTTAATGGGTGCGGCGGTATTGGCTGTACTCATCGGGGTCAAAACCACCAACTTCTATTCGGCCTACACCGAATATGACGTAGATGCTACCACCAATGAGGTCATTACCGAAACAGGCGATGCCTCTCGCTATGCTGTGGGCCACGATCATCCTCAATTTGCCAAGGACATTGAGTTCTTAATCATCGGAGTGGAGGATGTGGATAAATGGGAAGCCGGCCCTCGGCTGCTATCCTGGCAAAAGGTCTATTCCAATGATTCTGGGACAGCCACTATGACCCGCTATATGTTCGTGACAGAAATTAAAGTGGAAACGAAAGACGGCACTTGGGAAGCCAGCGAACTATTTGGCAACACAAACGCTCAAGTGGAATATAACGATTGATTTTTTGAATGCTTTGAGAATAAAGATTTTTGGGATTGAGTAAAACGGGGGTTATACAGTGGAAAATCAAAAGATTTTAGTGTTGGATTTTGGCGGACAGTACAATCAATTGATCGCTCGTCGGGTCCGCGATTTAGGAGTGTATTCCGAAGTGCGGCCCTACACCACCTCTTTAGAGGATATCCGTTCGGCTGGCTACTGCGGCATCATCTTCACCGGCGGACCAAACAGCGTATTTGAAGAGAATTCCCCCATCTGCTCGGCCGATATCTTTGAGCTGGGCATCCCGGTATTGGGTATCTGCTACGGCGCTCAAGTTATGGCCCATCTGTTGGGCGGTAAGGTACAGCACGCCGATACGCGGGAATACGGCTCTACCGATCTTATTGCCGATCAAAGAAGCCCCCTTTTTGCCCATGTGCCTCAGACCACGTCTTGCTGGATGAGCCATACCGACTTTATCGCCATGCCTCCTGCTGGTTTTTCCATTACCGCCCATACCGATTCTTGTCCGGTGGCTGCTATGGAAAACAAAGACCGGAAGCTGTATGCTGTCCAATTTCATCCAGAGGTACAGCATACCCCTCAAGGACAAGACATGCTCAAGGGATTCCTCTTTGATGTATGCGGCTGCGTAGGGGACTGGCAAATGTCTTCCTTTATTGACCGTTCGGTAGCGGCCATCCGTGAAAAGGTAGGCGACAATCGGGTGTTGTGCGCTTTGTCCGGCGGCGTGGATTCGTCGGTGGCCGCTGTGATGGTTCACAAGGCGGTAGGAAAACAGTTGACCTGCATCTTTGTGGATCACGGCCTGCTCCGTAAAAACGAAGCCGACGAGGTGGAGGAAATTTTCCGCCATCAGTTTGACATTGATCTCATCCGTGTAGATGCCCGGGAACGCTTCCTCACCAAGCTCAAAGGGGTCAGCGAACCGGAACAAAAGCGTAAAATCATCGGCGAAGAGTTTATCCGCGTCTTTGAGGATGAGGCCAAAAAGCTCGGCAAAGTGGAATATTTGGTACAGGGCACCATTTATCCCGACGTCATTGAAAGCGGCGCCGGAGACGCTGCGGTCATCAAATCCCACCACAATGTAGGCGGGTTGCCGGAGGACATCGGTTTTAAAGGGCTCATTGAGCCTCTGCGGGATCTGTTTAAGGATGAGGTGCGTCGCTCTGGTTTAGAGATGGGCATCCCGGCCAACCTGGTATGGCGCCAGCCCTTTCCCGGTCCAGGTCTTGCCATCCGCATCATCGGCGATGTTACAGCTGATAAAATTAAAGTTTTGCAGGATGCCGACGCTATCTTCCGGGAAGAAATCGCAGCAGCCGGTTTAGATCGTTCCATCCATCAGTATTTTGCAGTCCTGACCAATATGCGCAGCGTTGGCGTTATGGGCGACGAGCGAACCTATGATTATACCATCGCCCTGCGCGGCGTTACCACCACCGATTTTATGACGGCCGACTGGGCTAAGATCCCTTATGAGGTATTGGGTAAGGTCAGTAACCGCATTGTCAATGAGGTAGGCCGCATCAACCGCATTGTATATGATATTACAAGCAAGCCCCCCGCTACCATCGAATGGGAGTAAACTGGTCGCAAGAAGCACGCGTTAACTGTTTAGCAAAAACCGATTGGGATAAAACAGTCTATGGGATTTTATTTGGCCGCTGGGCGGAATGGATCCAGCGACCCTTTCTATTACTGAAAAAGTGAAATTATTGCTTGCGGGCAAATTTATGGAGGTACTAAGAATATGGCGACCAAATACATTTTCGTAACCGGCGGCGTGGTATCCGGCCTGGGCAAAGGTATCACCGCATCTTCCCTGGGCCGACTGCTCAAAGCCCGTGGATACCGTGTCACCATGCAGAAGTTTGACCCTTATCTCAATTTCGATCCCGGCACCATGAATCCCTATCAGCACGGTGAGGTATTTGTTACCGATGACGGTGCTGAAACCGATCTGGATTTGGGGCATTACGAGCGCTTTATTGACGAAAGCCTGACCCGTAACTCCAACGTCACCTCGGGCCGCATTTATTGGTCAGTTATCCAGAAGGAGCGAGACGGCGATTTTAACGGAGGTACCGTCCAGGTTATCCCCCACATCACCAACGAAATCAAGAGCCGTATCGCCATGGGCAAGGAAAATGTGGATATCGCCATTGTGGAGATCGGCGGCACGGTAGGCGACATCGAGAGCCTTCCTTATCTGGAGGCTATCCGCCAGTTTGCTTCCGACGTAGGCCGTGGAAATTGCGTATTTATCCACGTCACCCTGGTCCCCTATCTGGCGGCTTCCCATGAACAGAAAACCAAGCCCACTCAGCACAGCGTCAAGGAATTGTTGGGCCTGGGCATCCAGCCGGACATTATTGTCTGCCGTTCGGAGCAGCCGGTAAGCCGTGAGCTTCGCAATAAAATCGCTCTATTCTGCAATGTACGCAACGACTGCGTCATTGAGAATCTGGATCTGCCTTTCTTATATGAAGTACCCCTGGCTCTGGAGTCGGAGGGACTGCCCCGCATCGTGTTGCGTCATTTAAGCCTGGAGGATCCCCAGCCCGATCTGGAAGAGTGGACCAAAATGGTGGATGCCATCCGCAATCTGGAGAAAAAGGTTAAAATTGCTTTGGTTGGCAAATACGTCGGCCTTCACGACGCATACATCTCGGTGGTAGAGGCCCTCAAGCATGGCGGTATCAGCAACAACGCCGACATTGACATCAAGTGGGTGGATTCTGAGAGCATCACAGAGGATAATGTAGCCGATATCCTGGGCGATGTGGACGGCGTCCTCATCCCTGGAGGCTTTGGCACCCGAGGCGTGG
>CALCVR010000139.1 GCA_937905915.1 uncultured Eubacteriaceae bacterium | reverse complement strand
ACTCATCTCCTACTTAACCGCCGGTACGCCGGAGGTCCGCGCATGGACCATCACCCGCGGCACCAAAGCGCCTCAGGCGGCCGGTAAGATCCATACCGATTTTGAACGGGGGTTCATCCGGGCCGAAGTGGTATCCTACGATGATCTGATCGCCTGCGGATCCATGACTGCCGCCAAGGAAAAGGGCTTGGTGCGCAGCGAGGGAAAGGACTATGTCATGAATGACGGAGATGTTGTGCTTTTCCGCTTTAACGTGTAATAAAGCAGAAAAATGCCGGCAGCATGATCCCTGCTGCTGGCATTTTGATTGCCTATTTTGCAATGGCAAAACATCCTAGGGCATGGGAAACTACCCCCATCGCATAAGCATAAAACAAAGGATGTTGCTCTCAAGAGCGTTGCTCATAAGACGAAAAAACGATTTTCTTTCTCTTTTAGTTTACCCGTCTAAAAAGACCTGGCTTTCAGGAGGATTGTATGCACATTACCGTCTATTTCCGCCGGGGGAAAAAGGCCCCGTTCATCGCATTCCTGTGTATCGCCCTGATCCTGTGCATCCTGGTGCCCATCTTGTTCTCCCGCTGTTATTTTACGCCCAGCCGCCCCGATACCACCCAGGTGTACGGTGTTCCCTTGTATCAGATGCTGATGAAGGAGGGAAGTGCGGGCCGTCCCGGTACCCATCGGACCGTGCGGTACATCGTGATCCACGAGACGGCCAACACAAATCCAGGCGCCGATGCTCAGGCTCATGCTGGGCTACTGCAAAGCGGGCAAAACGGCACTACGTCCTGGCACTACAGCGTGGACGATCATGAGATCTGCCAGAGCATCCCCGACGACGAAATCGCTTATCACGCCGGGGATAAGCGCAAAGAGGGCGGCGGCAATGCATGTGGCATCGGCATTGAACTGTGCGTCAACCAGGACGGCGATTTTGAAAAAACCTTTCAAAACGGCGCTAAATTGACGGCTTTCCTGCTTCAGGAATATCATCTTGGAATCGGGGCTGTGAAACAGCATGCCGATTTCATGGAAAAAAATTGTCCCAGTACCATCCGGGATCAAGGCCGTTGGCCGGAATTCCTCCAGTTAGTGGAGCAGTATATGCAATCTTCGGAGTCGTAATTTGTATTATTTTATTCTTAAAATACTTTAAGTATATTATTTGGGAACTTTTAACGTTCTGGCAACTTCTTTAGGGTAGGTTAAAAGGGCTTTTTTAATTTTATATTTGTATATCTTATATAATTTTATCCGATTTGTATAATAAGGCATAACAAGAAGGGCAGGGAGTTTCATTCCCTGCCCTTCTTGTTGCACCTTTCTAAAAAATACGTTATTCCAGCACCCGACGAGCTGATACAAAATGTTCTTTCCAGAAGGAGCCGGTGATATCCTGCCGCTGGACGGTCTGACTATCGCCGCCGCTGTAGATCATAACACCGTCGGTCTCCAAGATTCCACAGAACTGTGGCGCCCCTGGCTGAGAAAAACAAAAGATCCCCCGGACGCAGGACATCCCATGAAATCTCACTTCCTACCTGTGCCTGGGCGGTGACGGTCCGCGGGAGGCTAAGTCCTACTTGGCTAAACACATAGTATGTAAAGCCAGAGGAATCGAACCCCTTTTCAGGGCTTGCCGATCCGTATGCATACGGGGTTCCAATCAGCTCCTGGGCTTCTTTTACCACCGGAGCAGCGCCGGCCAAAGAGGCCGGCACGCTGCTGGAGGTATGAGATGCTTCCGGGGCAGAGCTTACATTACCCTGAGACGGCGCCATAGACGGACCGTCGGTGGAATCACCGGAAGGGTCCGAGGTGGGATTGCGGTCCGAAGGATTGGAGGTATTTTCGCTTACCGACGAGGAATTGCCGTTGCCTGAGGTTCCATCCACAGCGGAGGATTCCGGCGTGCTGGAGTGGGGCAGCATGGACTCCACTTTGGATACCACTTCAGAAACTACGCCGCCGTTGCTGGAACTATCCCCTTTATCCTTGCCGCAGGATGCCAGCACAGCGGTGGCCATGGCCAGAACCAACATGACGGCTAAAAGACCCATTATGGTGTGTCGTTTCATCATTTTTGCTCCTTCTGTATTTGAAATAGAATGGACGGGGACCGGAATTTCACAGGCCCCTCCTTCTTAGGATGCGCTGTCAGATGGTGAGTATTCCTCCATCTGTCTCCAAAAGGATGAGAATTTGTTCCTCCTCACCGGTCTGACAATTGACGTAAACTAAAACCTTCTGATCGTTCTTTCCTTTGCACAGAAATTCATAGCACAGGTTTTCCTCTCCAACGTCGGAGGGAATCAAAGCCACACTGGCGCTTTGGACGGTCAGATAAGGACTGAGTTTTTCCTGGGCCTGCTCTTTTGTCAATGCTGCCGAGGATAAGGCCCGGTCCTGATGGTTCATCAAATATCCTCTTGCGTCAAACATGACCACTTCGCCGTTATCCAAAGCCACGCCTACTTTAATCAGATCGGTGTAACAAGTGACGCTTCCCTGCTGGTAAGCAAAATTGATAGTGCATACTCCGCCGGAGGTGGAGTAGTAGCTCTCCTTCATAGAAGTAATGCCCCTATTTTCCAAATATTCCTGGGCTTTTTGAATCGCTCCCTGAGAATCCAAGGTATTCATGCCGATCTCTCGGGAGTTTAACAGCCAGGAACAATAGCCTCCCTGCTTTGTGACGTTGACGGTTAACGTTTCGGTGGTAAAATTATAGGACGGAATGGTTCCATTTTCCTCTCCGGCATCCTTGAGATCCATGGTAGTCTGTCCGGTAAACTGAGAGGCAAGGCCGCGAGCCGTTGCCCGGTCGATCTCGTCTTTCCCTTTAAGCCATTTGGCCTCTTTTTGTTGAATATGATCGGAAAAAGGTCCATCGTAAATTAAGGTGGGGTAATCGGTAAACTGCTCCTCAAAGTCCAGAAATCCAGAGTTGATGGTGGGTTCTCCCTCCGGTTCCTGTAAATTTTTAAGGCTCTCATGCATCTGTTCCATAGACATGTTTCCATCGTTGATCTCCTGCCGGATAGAGGAAATCAGCGACGATAACTTTTTGGCGTATTCCGCCAGTTTTTCCATATTGTCATGTTCTTCCTCGGTGATGGCTTGCCCCTCCTCCACCTTGTGGGAAAGAGCCATAGAGAAGTCCCCTACCTGGGCGATAAAACGATTGGTCTTTTCCAAATTCATGCCGCCCATGGGAAGTTGGCCTAAACAGCTTTTGGCGCCGGATGAATCCATCCAAAGCTCGGTGGCCAGGGTATCGAATTGGCCGGCTGTTCCGGCGTACATTCCTTTGTTAAGGGAAACGTCGATGCTGTTCATATAGTCCCCTAAATCGTCCAACGCCCTCTGGTAGCTGTGCTCCAGCTGCAATTGGTACTGATGGGACTGGACGTAGGCGCTGCACATCAGGCCAAATAAGACCAATATGCCTGCAATGGAAAAGGTGACAATGCGTACTTTGCGCCGGATCCCCGGCACAAATGGACGATATTTTAACGTTGTGATCATGAATTTTCCTCCTTGTGCCCATGTTCTCTCCTATTTTCCCCCGATCATGGACGGTTATTCCAGACCCGGAAAATTCGGCATTTCCAATCCCATCCTAATGGGCGGATATTGGACACCAGGATTTTCTTCTGTTTTGTTCAAAAAACACAGCTTGATCCAACGACGAATATCTCTAGGAACACCCATAGGATACAATTTTTTTCGAGAAATATCAAGTTTTCCTTCATGGTAAGGAGCGAATCTTCACAAAATCTTTATGTCCTATTTGAACAATACTGCAAATCCTTCTTTTTATTCTGCCCTTTGCATAGAAGTATTCTCTCCATTTCTATGCAGTACCTTCTGAAATCTTTCCATAAAAAGAACTGTTTTTCCGTTTGCTTTTTCATTTTTGTCTCCTTAGTACGACAAAACATTTTTTCTCTTTGTCTTATCTTAAAAGAGAAGCCGTTTATAAAATATGAAATCTTTCTGGATTTCGCATTTCACTACCATCAAAACGAAAGGAAGATCCTTTTATGAAGAAATCCGTGATGTGCTTTGTCATGGCCGCCTTTCTCCTCATGAGTTCCTTAGTGTTGTCATCCTGTGGAAAAAAGCAGCAGGCATCGTCCCAAACGTC
>CALCVR010000138.1 GCA_937905915.1 uncultured Eubacteriaceae bacterium | reverse complement strand
CCCTCGGCACGCGGTTTTGGAGACCGCTGCTCTACCAACTGAGCTATACCCCTAAGTGAGCGAAGTAATTGGTGGGCCTTCAGGGACTCGAACCCCGGACCAACCGGTTATGAGCCGGCCGCTCTAACCAACTGAGCTAAAGGCCCATAGCCACAGATTGGAGATCGATCCCACCGAGGGAAGAGAAGAAAATTAGCCGCCTTCTAAAAAAGACGGCTAATCCCATCTTTTTGGCTCCTCAAGTTGGACTCGAACCAACGACCCTGCGGTTAACAGCCGCATGCTCTACCAACTGAGCTATTGAGGAATATGAATGTCGGCGTCGTTCTATTTTCCCAGGCCGTCGCCAGCCAAGTATCTTCGACACCGATGAGCTTAACTACCGTGTTCGGAATGGGAACGGGTGGACCCTCATCGTCATAAACACCGACTTTTGCGCTCAATTACCAGGAACAACTCCTGTTGTCAACAGATTATCATCACTTTCGACTAAATCTATTGGCCATTTCCTTGGCGCGATATTTATTATAGCGGAACAAAGTCATTCTGTCAACAATTTTTTTCACTTTTTTCAAATATATTTTTCCGCGCTTAGGAACGGCTCGAATTTTTTTATCCAAAACCATTTTATGGATTGGTGTAAGATGGGCTGATTCTCGGTATTTTTTCGGCAAAGCGGTGAAAAATAGAGATAAAAGAAACAGGAGGGAATTCTCTTGAACAAGATAAAATTAATCGCAGCTTGCATGATGCTTATGAGTTTTGGAGCGGTGGCCGTGTCGGCTGCTGACCTTAACAGCGTATGGCCGGCTAGTTCTCTGCAACAGACCGAGGCACAGACCTGCTTAATCGGCGGGGTGAAAAACGAAGTGGTTTCCATTTCGTCTTCCGATATTGAGCGCCGCTTAGGGATGGAGGATGGATCTATAAAAACCGTCACCGTCCTTTCTACACCAAAGGCATCCCAGGGACAATTGACCATCGACGGCGTAGAAGTGGGAAGTTATACCCGCATCAAACGGGAGGATTTGGACCGCATGGTTTTTGTGCCGGCGCCGGATAGTGAAGGCGCATCCATGACCATCCTGCCCGACGGCACCACCAAGGCGGTACTTTCCATCGCTTTGACCGATGGTACGCCTACCGTTCCCACTGCTGACGATGCGCAGTTTGATACCCGTATGGATGTTCCTGTCGCCGACCGCCTGCCCGTCGGCGATGCTGGAGGAGAACAGCTTACCTGCCGCGTCACCAAGCAGCCTACAAAGGGACAGCTCAAAGTGGAAGGTACTACCTTCTCTTATGAACCTTATCCCGGCGAAAAAGGAAAGGATACCTTTGACTACTGCGTCACCGATGAAAACGGTTATTGTTCAGAACAGGCCACCGTTACCATCCAGGTGGAACAATTCGACGGCGTTTCCTTTTCCGATATGGAGGGGAATGCCAATCGATATGCCGCTGAGAAATTGAGCCAGGCAGGGGTTATGACCGGCGAAACCATTGGAAACATCAGCCTGTTTGATCCCGACCGGGCCGTTACCCGAGAGGAATTTGCCGTGATGCTGACCGCCATAATGGATCCTGACACATCGGCTATGGCGGCTTGCGTCAACACCGGCCTTTCGGATGACCAGGCCATCCCCACTTGGGAAAAACCTTATATCAGTGCAGCGAAACAGGCGGGAATCCTGGCAGGGGAAAGCCTGAACGGAAGCGAAGTATTGACCCGTGCCGAAGCGCTGGTTATGGCGGATCGCGTTACCCAGACCCAAAGTGCCCAGCGCATTTCCTTGGGACTCCAGGATGCTACCGAGGTTCCGGAATGGGCCACTCAGACCTATATGAATTGGGAAAATGCAGGAATGTTGTATGCCCCTACCGGCAATGCTCAACCCAATGAACCCTTGACCCGGGATTATGCAGCTTCCATCCTATGGCAAGTGTGGCAGTCTTTGGAGCAGTAAACCGAGGTTATAAAAATCAAAATGCAAAAGCCTCGCGGCAAGAGGGTCGCGGGGCT
>CALCVR010000137.1 GCA_937905915.1 uncultured Eubacteriaceae bacterium | reverse complement strand
TCGAAACCCATTGCCGCAAACACGGCGTCCAGGTTCACGGAAAAGATACCTTCTCCCTGCTGGGCGAAATCAATCAAGCCATTGTGGCGGAAAAAATCCTAGGCGAGAAAAAGGAATATGTGCAGCTTCAGGATGTGGAGATCCCTGTCCGTCCTCCGGTTATGTGTGCAGGATGTCCTCACCGTGGCCTTTTCTACGCTTTGAAGCGCAGAAAAGTCTACGTCAGCGGAGACATCGGCTGCTACACATTAGGTGCTTCTGCTCCCCTGAGCGCCATCGACGTTTGCGTCTGCATGGGCGCATCCATTTCTAGCCTGCACGGTTACAATATCGCCCGCGGCGAAGAGCAAGCCCATAAAGCGGTAGCGGTCATCGGTGATTCTACCTTCATCCACTCGGGTATCACAAGCCTGATCGACATCGCCTATAACAAAGGCATCTCCAAAGTCATTGTACTGGATAACTCCATCACTGGTATGACAGGACATCAGCAGAATCCTACCACCGGTTATACCATCAAAGGCGATCCTACCGCGGCTGTCAGTTTGGAGAAATTGGCCAATGCTGTGGGCATCAATCGAGTTCGTGTGGTAGATCCTTATAATCTGGAGGAAACCATGCGGGTTATTGACGAGGAATTAGCTGTGGATGAGCCTTCCATGATTATATCCCGCCGTCCTTGCGCATTGCTCAAATATGTAAAACATAATCCGCCTTTAAAGGTGGATCAGGAGAAATGTATTGGTTGTAAATCCTGCTTGTCCATCGGCTGTCCGGCCATCTCCATCCACAGCAAGAAGGCTGAGATTTCCCAAACCCAGTGTGTTGGATGCGATGTGTGCAAACAGCTCTGTAAATTTGGTGCCATCGGCGTAGGGGAGGCTCAATAATCCATGAGTGTAAAAAGTATTATGATTGTAGGCGTGGGCGGCCAGGGAACGCTTTTGGCCAGCAAGCTTTTGGGAAATGCTTTGCTCTCCCGCGGTTTTGACGTCAAGGTTTCGGAAGTTCACGGGATGTCCCAGCGCGGCGGTTCGGTAGTTACCTATGTCCGCTGGGGTGAGAAGGAAAAGGTTTATTCCCCTGTCATCGAAAAGGGTGAGGCCGATGTTATTGTGTCCTTTGAGCAGTTGGAGGCAGCTCGTTGGCTCCCCTATCTGAGAAAGGGAGGCAAGATGGTGGTCAATACCCAATGCATGGATCCTATGCCGGTCATCACCGGCGCGGCCAAATATCCAGAAGGCCTTTTGGATCGTTTAGAACAAGCCGGTGTAGACGTCACGGCCATTGACGCTTTGTCCTTGGCCAAAGAGGCCGGATCAGAAAAAGCTGTCAATGTGGTACTGATGGGCGTTATGGCCCACAGTCTGGACATTGACTATGACCATTGGCAGGAAACCATCCGTCAGACCGTTCCGGCTAAATTTACCGAAATGAATCTGAAAGCTTTTGATTTGGGCTATCAGCTGTAAACCATTTTACCGATAGAAAGAGGGGGTTATCTGTATGAAAATTAAGCAGATATCTGTTTTTGTCGAGAACAAAGAAGGCCGGCTATCGGAAATTTCCACTCTTTTGGCTGATGCGGGAATCCATATCCGTGCTCTCTGCATGGCGGATACCACTGATTTTGGTATTCTCCGTTTAATCGTCAGCAATCCGGGAAATGCTCAGCAGGTCCTGAAGAATGCCGGATTGACCGTTTCTTTAACCCAGGTGATTGCTGTTTCCATCCCCGATCAAGTGGGCGGATTCTCTAATGCAGTCAAAATTTTGTCGGATGCAGGTATTAGTATTGAATACCTTTATCCGTCCATTGGCCGAGACAGTGAGCATGATAACACAGCTTACATCATCCTACGGGTCAACGACAACGAGCGCGCCATTGCTGCACTGCAAGCAAACAGCATACCTCTTTTGAAGGAATCGGATCTCGCTCATATCTAATTGACTTGATATTGTTAAGGCCATCCGCTTTATGGATGGCCTTTATTGTATTACGAAAACCACTCGCAAGGCGAGTGGTTCCAAAGAAGGCTAATGGCGA
>CALCVR010000136.1 GCA_937905915.1 uncultured Eubacteriaceae bacterium | reverse complement strand
ACGCTGGGGCTCGTTTACGAAACCCTTGGAAGCATAGAATTCCTGTTCGCCAGCAGTGAAAACAAATTCAGCGCCGCAGTCTTTGCAGACAAGTGTCTTATCCTCGTACATGTTTTGTTACCTCGCTTTGAGAATGATTTTGCCCCAGGACGGATTCAAACCGACACCTTTGATACCAACGCTCTGACTTAAGCTACTCGGGCACATTATAATAAAACCGCCCTTTGGCAAGTTTTATGCATGGATGCTTCGCAGCTTTCGTCTAACGCGTTGTAGGGCGTTATCTATCGCCTTTAAATTGCAGCCTACTTTGTCTGCAATTTCTTCGTAAGTCGAGCCGCTAAGATAAAGCAAAAGCGATTTTTTCTCCAAAGGAGATAATCTTTCAGTCAAATCCTTGTAGATCCTGCTGGCATCCTCCCACTCAATAACCTGCTGCTCTGGATCAGCTCCCGCATCAGGTACTTCCTCCAGCATCGCTACCTGGTCGCTGTTAAGGGAAAGAGGAGAATGAAGCATCGAATGCTTCATTGCCACACGCCGCGCACTTGCCACCTGATGGCTGACACATACCGATGCATAAGCGCGAAACGGTACTCCACAGTCTGGGTCAAAGGTCAATACCGCTGATAAAAGGCCCATCCGGCCCTCTTGCTTCAGATCATCCGATTCAAGCCCAGGCGGCAAACCAACCGCCTTGCTCTCCACCAAGGGAGCATAACGGGTAAACAGTGTAGTAAACGCTTCCTGCTCCCCGCGACGGGCCTCGTGAACCAACTGCTCATCTGAAATGGAATCAAACAATCTTGACTTCTCCTGCGTGAATTCTTTTGGGTAAAAACCAAAAGAATAGAATCTTACTATCTTTTGCTTTCTATTATCATAGCCGATTCACGCAGGAAAGTCAAGTAATATTTTTGTGCAATTTCAAAAAAATTTTTGAACTGTCGAGCCTTGTGTTATTTTATCATGCCATTTTGAATTTTGGCAGCCATGAGAGTATTTTGCATTAACATGGCGATGGTCATAGGACCTACCCCTCCCGGAACAGGGGTAATGCATCCTGCTACAGGCTCCACTGAATCGAAATCCACATCGCCGCACAGCTTTCCATTCTCATCCCGGTTCATGCCCACGTCGATGACAGCAGCCCCTGGTTTTACAAAGTCGGCCGTTACGAATTTGGCCTTGCCGATGGCTGCCACAAGCACATCGGCTTCCCGGCATACGGCCGGAAGATCCTTTGTCCTGGAGTGACAGATGGTAACTGTGGCGTTTTCATGCATCAGCAGCATAGCCATGGGTTTTCCCACGATATTGCTTCGGCCGATGACCACTGCCCGTTTGCCGCACAGATCCACGCCGGCCGACTTTAAAAGCTCCATAACGCCGGCAGGGGTGCAAGGTAAAAAGTGATAGTCCCCGATCATGATGCGGCCCACATTAACCGGCTGAAAGGCATCCACATCCTTAAGCGGCGAGATGACATTAAGCACAGCCTTTTCGTCTAAATGCTTGGGAAGAGGAAGCTGCACTAGGATACCGCTGATATCGCTGCGGGCGTTGAGGCTCTCGATCAGGGAGAGGAGTTCATCCTGGCTTACATCGGCAGCCAGGCGGTATTCTTCCGACAAAAAGCCCACCTCCTCGCAAGCGCGCTTTTTATTCCGCACGTACACTTGGGACGCCGGGTCATCTCCCACCAGAATAACCGCCAGCCCTGGTACAATTCCCTTTTTCTTCAGTTCTGCCGTTTCAGCCGCCACCCGGGCCTTAACCTGGGCTGAAACCTCTTTTCCATTAATGATCTGAGCCATTTGTCTCTTCTCCTTCCTCATTGTCCTGATGGTTTAAGCCGTTTTCTTCCGCCATATTCCTTTGCTCTTGAGCCACGCGCCGATAGTCCTTGGCCTCTCTTTCCAGCTGAGTAGCCTTTGCTTCAGCCTCCTGCGCCTTTTCCTCAGCTCCTTCTCCACCGTCTTTGCGCAAGGTTTCTGCCGTCTTCTTTAGTTCCTCAGCTTCCTTTTCCAAATCAGACGCCTTTGCAATTAAAGAAGATGCTTCCTGTTGTCGCTGCATATTGGCCGCTTCTTTTTCAAGGCGAACCGCTTCTTCACCAGCTTCCTTTGCCTTTTTTTCTGCCTCCTGTGCTCTTTGACGCAATTGTTCCGGCGTTTCAGCTGGCTGCCCTTCCGGTTGAGAATCTCGCTGTTCCTTAGCAGAATCTTCCGTTTGTCCTGTCTCTTCCTGGGAGGCAGTCTCCTGCATCTCTTCCTTCTCTAATTCCTCAGCCTGTTCCCGTAGGGACTGCGCTTCTTCTGTCAAACTAGAAGCAAGAGCCCGTTGTTTGGCTGCAGCTAGACGCAAGTCCTCCAAGGAGTTGCCCTGTCCCACCGTACCAAATACCGGCACATAATTGGGATCTTCGCTTTCTTTTTCCTTAACCTTGCTCATAATGATAAAATGAGCAATCACGGCTGCGATGACAACCAGGCCGGACAGCAGCTGCGAAATGCGGATGTTGGAATCGCCGATATAGAGGCTGTCGGTACGCAATCCTTCAATAAAGAAACGGCCGATACCGTACCATACAATGTACCCCATAAAAACTTGTCCTTTATACCGGCGATGTTTGCTCAACAGGTGCAAAACAATCACGCCGATCAGGCACCAGATGGATTCATAGAGGAAGCATGGGTGCACCGGCTGGGTAAAATCCACCTCCACGCCGTGGTCGCTGAGCCACTGGGTATTGGTGTAAAGATAACTGGAAATGCGGTCGCCCGTCATACCCCAAGGGAGGTTGGTATTGGTGCCGAAGGCCTCCTGATTGATGAAGTTTCCCCATCGCCCGATTCCTTGGCCGATGAGAAAACCCACAGCTGCCAGGTCGCAAACACTGAAAAAGGATACTTTTCTCCATTTGCAGATGAGGCCGCCTACTAGCAAACCGCCGATGAGGCCTCCGTAAATAGCCAAACCGCCTTCCTTGATGTCAAAAACATCTGCAAAGCTGGTGAAGTCCGAAAGGTTAAACAGGACATAATAAAGTCTTGCGCCGATGATACCGCCGATGATACCACCTAAAATAACATCCAGCAGGCGGTCGGAGTTGACGTCCAGGCGCTTAGCGTTGCGCATGGCATATAGTACTGCCAGCAGCATGCCGATGGCGATCAGGATACCATACCAGTAAATGTCCACCTGATGGCCGAACAGGTTAAAGGAAAACGCTACCCGGTCCATGGTAAAAGTCAGGCCGTCCCCTAGGTTTGGAAAGGATATGGTCGATTCCACGTTATGTACCTCCTCAGGTTTTTCTCATATGCAAAGCCTCAGGAGACAGATCGGTAACCCCATCCGCCTCCTGGGATCTTGTTCTTTTTGTCTTTTACGCCGGCAGGATAATGGATAAGGCGCTCTTTTGCTCATCGAAGGATTCACAGAGCCGTTTCTCAATGTCCTCTTTGGTAGCCTTTGCAATGCATTCCACCATATCGAACAAGCCGCGTCCCGTAAAGTGACAGGAAGCCAATCGATTGGCCAGATTGTCCACACTGTTAAAGCCCATAACAGCTTGGCCATACAAGGTACGGCGAGCCGTCTCAAAGGCATTCGGATCCACGCCTTCCTTGCGCATGCGGGCGATCTCCTGTTTGATAGCGGCATCCACAGCGTCTGGATCCTTGGATTCGCCTGCGATGAGGGGGGCCGAATAGCCTCTGCCTTCAAAATACTCGGCGCCAAAGTTATCGTTAATGAGGCCCTCATCCACCAAACGCCGGTAAAGAGGGGACGCTTTGCCGGTGAGCATCTCCAGCAAAATATTGG
>CALCVR010000135.1 GCA_937905915.1 uncultured Eubacteriaceae bacterium | reverse complement strand
AACATTCCTTAGTGTTGCAACGCCATTGGCCTCCCCTGTTCCGATTTAACAGAATGGTCACGATTTTGGATGTCCACGACGCCGTCCTGGTTGACCTTTGTGACTACTCCGTTCCGGATGATCTCAGCGGTAAAGCCGTCCCACCCGGCCGGAAGATGGGGATTCACCTCTATTTTATCCCCACGGATACGGATCCCCAGCAGTTCCTCTATCACGATGCGGTAATACCATCCGGCCGCACCGGTATACTGGCTCCATCCGCCCCGGCCGGCGGCGTCGGGATGGGCATAGATATCGGCGGCGATGGCATAGGGTTCGGTCTTGTAGGCCGCCGCCCGGCCGGTGTCCCGGTACTTCTCCGCCGGGCTGATAAACCGCAGCACCTTCAGACCATCGTCGGCCCTGCCTTCCCGCAGGAGAGCCATGGCCAGCCAGCAGGCAGCGTGGGTATACTGTCCCCCGTTTTCCCTCAGCCCTGTGGGATAGGCTTTGACGTATCCAGGCTGTTGTTTGGAATGGTCAAAAGGCGGATAGAAAAGACGGACAAACTGATGCCGGTCGTCTACCAAGATTCTCATACACCAGTCAAGCGCTCGGGATCGCCTTTCCTTGTCCGGCATCCCGCACAGCACCGAGAAACTCTGCGGGAGGCTGTCGATACGGCACTCGTCATTTTGATGGCTGCCCATAGGGGAACCGTCGTCATAAAAGGCTCTCAGATACCAATCCCCGTCCCAGGCCCATTGGTCGACGGCCGAACGGAGACGTTTCGCCTCCTCTTCATATCCATGGGCGCGGTCCTCCTCCCCCCTTTGGCGGCAAAGGGGCGCCATGCCTTCCAGCACCATGATGAGGAACATAGCGAGCCATACGCTCTCCCCCTGTCCTCCGGCACCCACCAGATTGTATCCGTCGTTCCAGTCGCCTCCGCCCATAAGAGGAAGGCCGTGACGTCCCCATTTCATGGACCGTTCCACCGCCCGGACGGCGTGATGATACACATCCTCCCGGATAGGCGATTTCACCGGTTCAAAGTAGCGGTCGTGTTCCTCCTCCCTCAGTTCTTCTGCCTTCAGGTAGTGGATCGGAACCTCCAGAATACTCTGGTCGCCGGTGGTCTTCAGATACTCGCACAGCACATAGGGAAGCCACAACAAGTCGTCGGAGTACCGGGTACGCACACCTCGTTCTCCCCCACCCGAACGGGGAAGGGCATGCCACCAGTGCATGACGTCCCCCTCCTCGAACTGGTGGGCGGCGGCCCGGATGATATGCCGCCTGGCCAGTTTCGGCCGTGTCAGCATCAGCGCCAGGCAGTCCTGAAGCTGATCCCGGAATCCCCACGCGCCGCCGCACTGGTAAAATCCCGTCTTGCCCATGAAGCGGGAGGCCGCCACCTGGTGGGGAAGCCAGGTGTTGACAAGGGCGTCCAATGTTTTATCCGGCGTGTGGATGTAAATAGCATCTATAGGTTCCCCTGGTTCAGGACAAATGTGGGGCAGACGTCTTGCCGCCTCTTCCGATGCCGCCCATCCCAAGATAAAACGGATTTTCTCACGGCGTTTGGGCGGGAGCCTACGTTCCACAATGACCGCGCCGCAGGGATCGGAGGTGGGCGCTGGAACGCATCCATCCCATAAGCCGGATAAAAAGGCCGGGCGGTTACAGGTATAGGCGTCGGCACCGCCGTCGGCCGTCAGGATCATGGCTCCCGGGACGGCGGTGTTCCATGGGTTTTGAATGGTCAATGCACCATCCTCCCAGCGGGAGATCTGGTACCGCGCCGTACTTCGGTTGACCCCTAACACCGATTCCGTATAATAAGCGGCTTGGATATCCACGGGACGATCTGGGCTTTCCATTTCCAAAAGGACCTCCTTCCACGTTCCTTTGGGCGGTACCGATACTGTCACTGTAACGCGAACATCCCCGGCCATCCCTTCCCAGCGGGCATTTCCCGGCGTAAACGTAGCGTCAGCTCCCAAGGTGCAATCATAAATACGTCCATCCAACCGCAAAAGCAGTTGCTCGCCCCGGTTATCGGTGCGGGAATCGTTGTACCACGGCGTCAGCTTATTCTCCCTAGCGTTGACCGCCCACGTATATCCCAATGCCTGGTCGCTGACCATGGTCCCGAATGCTGGATTGGCAAGCACATGCCCCCACGGCATAGGAGGCGTTTTTACGATAGTAAAGGCATCCCCGTGGAAGATCCCCCCTTCTATCGCAAGGCCTGCCGGGGGGTCCTCCACCCTTTTGACGGGTTCCTCCGGCATGGGACGGTATTCCGAAGAAATAGGCTCCTGGGGCAGAAGATGATCTGACGCGATATGACACGCCGATGCCTTCAGTGTCCGGATATTCTGCTCCTCATGGCGCATCTCGTCCACCAAATGGATGCCGCCCCGCTTACCCAAAAGGGAGTCGCTGTCCTCTGTTTTGAGTACCCAACGGATGGCGTCTACCGCCGGACGGTCGTATTGTCCTCCCTCCTGGTAGAGGATACACAAATCAAGAGGGATGCCAGCCCTTCTGAAAATCTTATGAAGCTTTACAAAGGGCTCTATGGCCTGCGCCTTTCCGGCGTCCTTTAACGTAACAAGCACGATGGGGACATCCCCTGAAATGCCCATGCTCCAAAGGGCTGACGCGCCCAGATGATTGTTCTGAACCGCTTCTTGGATGTCTGGCGACTGCGCTATGGGATAAAATAACCGAGGCAGCAGTGTGGAGCCGATGCGCTGCTCGATGCCTCCTCCCGCCAGAGGGGAAATCGCCGCCTTTTCGGGTGTGATTTCCCCTTCCTCCCGAATAGCCGCCAGATTCCCTAAGGCGTCCTCTTTTGTTCCGGCGGCGCTGAGTAATAAAGTCAAGGACTTTTTTCCTTTCGGCGGCAAACTGACCGATACCCGAATACAACAAGCTGTGTCTGGAACCCCTTCTCCCGGAAGGAAAGGTTTCGTAAACAATTCTGCCCGCAGCAGGGAAGAATCCCCATAAGGCCTTGTCAAAATCTCCTCCCGCCTCAAATTATATTGATAGGATACCTGCTCCAGAAATCCCACTGCCAGATGCATTTCGTTGCCGTTCCCCCGTTTTCGGCGGGAAAACAGAAGGCTTCCTGTGGAAGCATCATAGTCGGAACGCAAAAAGAGACGGGAAAAAGCGGGATGGGCCGCATCATCCTTCGCCGGGATGAGGGCTGGTTCAAAGAAGAACAATACTTGGGCATCCACAGGTTTGGAGGAATGGTTTTGTAAAAGGATTTTTCGTTGTTCGCAAGCCAATGTCGGATGAAGGCTTGCCATCATGCCGGTCTCCAATTGATCCTGCTTGGCGTAAAACGCCGCATAAGAGGAGGCAAATTCCACCCGGCGCTCCACCTTTTCCTTTTCCACAGGAAGAGGCGTGATACTAAAGGGTTGTACCTCCCCTTTGACTACGGCAAAAATCCCCTGAGGGCGGCGCAATAGGTCGTCGGAACGCCGTATCACATCCATGCCCCGGAAGGTTGACACGC
>CALCVR010000134.1 GCA_937905915.1 uncultured Eubacteriaceae bacterium | reverse complement strand
TGTCAGAAGAGTGGCTCTGCAAAATGAACGTGGAAACTACATTACCATGCAGGATGTCCACAGTAAGCAAGAGGATGGACAGAAGGTCTGGACTGTTAAAACTTCTTTGGACAGCTACGGCCTTGGCCGTACCCTCACAGTGATGGTTGACCAGGGCGAAGGCCTTGTAGAGGGCACTACTGTTACAGTAGACATTGTGAAACCGGCAGCTCCTGCGGCCGAGATCTATTCTGTAGAGATGCAGTCTGAAAACGCTAATATCAATGAACCCTTTACCGTCAAGGTTAAGACCAATCTCAACGCCACTAAGTTGGCTGTTAAGAATGAATCGGGCCGTAATATCAGCTTTGATGTGCTGAGCTGCGAAGATGAAGGCGACGTTAGAACCTACACACTCTCTATGAGCGTAGGTACCGCGGGCGACAGAGAGTTTACCTTCCTGGCCGCCAACGAAGATGGTGTTTGGACTGAACCTGGTGTGACCGCTTCTATTCAGATTGTTGCCAAAGCTATCATTTACTCGGCAGAGATGCAGTCTGAAAGTGCTAACGTCAATGAACCCTTTACCGTTCAGGTTAAGACCAACACAAACGCCACCAAACTGGCTGTCAAGAATGAGACTGGCCGCGATGTCAGCTTTGATGTGTTGGGCTACAAGGATGAAGGCGACGTTAGAACTTACACCATTTCCATGAGCGTAGGCACCGCCGGTGTGAGGGTATTCTCCTTCCTGGCTGCCAACGAGCAGGGTGAATGGTCTGAGATGACCGTGGAAGCTTCCATCAATATCACCGTGAAACCTGTGGTCTATTCAGCTGATATTCAGACCGAAAGTGCTAAGGTCAATGAGCCCTTTGAGGTGAAACTTACAACCAGCTTAGGTGTTACTCAGTTGGCTGTTAAAAATGAACTTGGCCGCGACATCAGCTTTGATGTGTTAGGTTATGAAGACAAAGGCGATATGAGAACCTATACCATTTCCATGAGCGTAGGTACCGCCGGTGTGAGAGTATTCTCCTTCTTAGCGGGTAACGACAATGATCAATGGTCTCCTGCAAGTGTGGAGTGCTCGGTTCTTATCACAAAATAACAGCTTAAGATCCTCCGCGATTTTTAAGTTATAACGGGAAAGCGTGCAGTCCTAAATAGGGCTGCACGCTTTTATTTTTTGAAAAAAGAGATCCAATTGTTTCCATAGGGTAAAAAAGGGGTATTGCAAAGATGGGAAAGGGGGATTATAATGATTAGCAGAAAGATAGGGACTTGTTTTTGTCCAACCCAAAGGTTCATTTCTAAAAAAGACGTGGTGTAAAATAAAGAAAAGGATGTGTACAGTATGGCTCAGATTACCAAAGATACCATCATCGGTGATATTCTTGATATGGATCAATCCACTGCCCCATATTTTTTGGAGATCGGTATGCATTGTTTAGGCTGTCCGGCTTCCCGAGGCGAAACCCTGGAAGAAGCTTGTCAGGTTCACGGCGTGGATGTCAATCAATTGCTTGAGAAACTCAACGCCCACATGAGCAAATAACAAAAGGAATTCCTTATCTCAGTAGCAAAGAGGGTCCGGGCGTTTATCAAGATCGCCTGGGCCCTTTTGAGTTTTGACGTGGCAGAGAGGGGGGAAAATCCCGTTTGAAAGAGCATCCTTTTTTATTGGATAGCCGTTTAAGTCAATGTGCTGATTTTGTACGCCCTGGAAGCCGGATGGTGGACGTAGGCACTGATCATGCTTATCTTCCTGTGTGGTTAACAAGGCGGGGGATTTGTCCCCATGCCATTGGGGTGGACATCCGCCCTCAACCCCTGGCTCGAGCCAAAGAGACAGTGGAGAAATACAGGGCCGAGGACTTGGTAGAACTTCGTTTATCCGACGGGCTTCATAAGGTATTAGCCCATGAGGCTGAGGACATTGTCATGGCTGGTATGGGAGGAGAAGTGATTGCCGGTATTTTGGAAGAGGCGTCATGGATTCAAGATCCAGAAAAACGCTTGATTTTGCAGCCTATGTCCCGTGCGGAATGCTTGCGGGAATATCTTTTCCAACATGGTTTTGCATTGGAACAGGAAGAAATTGTCATGAACAATCGCCGGCTTTATACCGTTATGCAAGCTTGTTTTACCGGACATATCATCCCTGCTACGCCCTTAATGCTCTGGGCGGGACGATTAACGGAAAGCAAATCACCTTATGCCCCAGCATTTTTACGGCGTCAAGCCCGTCATTTGCGCAATTGTGCGCAAGGACAAGGGGAAGGATACCTGACAGCAGCTTTGCAGCTGGAAGCAGCGGCCGACGTTTTAAGCAGACGTTTGGTAGAAAGCCGCTAGCGCCAAACTTCCGTAAGAGAAGGAGACTACATTATGATTACTGTGGGACAAATTTACAATTATCTAGACCAAATTGCCCCCTTTGACTACCAAGCTGATTGGGACAATAGTGGACTACAAGTAGGATCGTATGACGATTCGGTAGACAAAGTCCTTGTGGCATTGGATGTGACGCCTGAGGTCATCCAGGAAGCCCAGGAGATGGGCGCGCAGATGATTGTTAGTCACCATCCTGTGCTGTTTCACGCCATAAAGCGGCTGGAAAGGGAATCTATCCCCTATCAGTTGGCGAAAGCCGGTATTGCATCGGTAGCCTGCCATACTAATTTAGATACAGCTCCCGGCGGCGTCAACGACTGCTTAGCTTCCCAGCTGGGGCTAGTTGACTTACAGCCGCTGACTTGGGATGCCAGCCGTAATTTTTACAAGATGACGGTATTTTGTCCCAGCGATCACACCCAAAAAGTGTATCGGGCTATGGCGAAGGCCGGGGCTGGTACACTGGGAAACTATTCTGGATGTGCCTTTACCACCTCCGGCGAAGGACGTTTTGTATGTGAGGAGGGCTCCCATCCCTTTATCGGCCAGGAGGGAGAAGAAGCCACTGCGCAGGAGGACCGGCTGGAGATGCTGGTGCCGCCCGAAAAACTCCAGGCTGTACGGGCTGCCATGTTGGTCAATCATCCCTATGAACAACCGGCTTATGATATTGTGGAGACCAGCTCTGTACGCCGCAACACCTCCTTTGGGTTGCTGGGAAAGCTGACTTTTGACGATCTTTCACCCCAGCGCTTTGCCTATTATGTAAAGGAACAGCTGAAAGCGCCGGGATTGCGATTTGTACCGGGCAACCGGGACGTATCCAAAGTGGCTGTATTGGGAGGCGGCGGAGACGGTAGCCTTCAGGATGCCATTCGGTCGGGAGCCGACGCTTTTGTCACGGGAGAATGTAAACATCATGTGCTGATTCAGGCGGCCGAAGCTGGAATCACCTTTATTGACGCCGGACACTTTTTCACAGAAAACGTAGTGATCCCCTCTCTAACAGATAAACTAAAGAAACAGTTCCCCGAAGTGGAATTGAAAGCTTCTCAATTGGTGACCGATCCTTCTCAATGGGTATAATAATAAAAAAAGCCAGCCGTTTTTAAAACAGGCTGGCTTTTTTTACCCATAAATCCAATGGTTATGTTTTAAGGACGGCGTTTTTATGGTTCCTCTCCCCACAATTCAGAGAGCATCCTTTGGCGATTGGCTAAAAACTGTTTGGTAATAATATAATGCTCGGTGCGTTCATAGGGGGTCTGGACTAGGTCACCGTCTTGGATCAGATAAATATCGGCGTCAGGATAGCCCATCAAGATGGGAGAATGGGTGGCGATGATAAACTGGGATCCCGCCTGCACCAATTGCCGCAGACGGGCAAGCAAGGCCAGCTGATGGGATGGGGATAAGGCGGACTCCGGTTCGTCCAGCAGATAGAATCCTTGGCCCCGAAACCGGTTGAGAATGAGGGAGAAAAAACTCTCCCCATGGGACTGTTCATGAAGGGAACCGCCGTACTGCTTTAAAAATCGCTCCCTGGCTACCGGATCGGGATCGGAAGCGGCCAGACGGTCCACCTCGGTAGAGACATTATAAAAGCTCTCGGCCCGAAGGAAGTAACCGTCCTTGGGCTGATAGGGAGACTTAATCAAGGTGATGTCCCGATAGAGGCAGGAATGACTATCTTGAGTAGAAAAGCTGAAATTGCGGGAGCCTCCCTCTGGATTAAAACCATAACCGACGGCAACGGCCTCCAGCAGAGTGGATTTTCCAGACCCGTTTTCACCGCAGAGAAAGGTGACTGGCTTTGAGAAGGAAAGGCCTTTAAAATGTTGCAGTACAGGAAGACAATAGGGATATTGATCCCACTGTGTTACCCGGTCCCGATTGAGGACGAGACGTTTGACGTATATCATATCAATCCACCACAAAAGGACGGACGTCTTGCAGCAGCTGTTGATCCACTATGGCTCGGATCAGAAGGCCTTCCGGCAGATATCGTTCCTCTAGAATAGAGCCGTTGCGACGGATCCGAGCGGCAAGTCCGGCCTTCTCAAAGGGGATGAGCAACTTCATGCGGCGGTGGACTTGAGGAAGGGACCGATCAATGGCGTCCAGTAGCTGATCCATACCGGAGCCAAGCCGGGCCGATACGCATACGAACTTGCCTACATGGGGAAGATGACTGGCGTCGGTTAAAAGATCGCACTTATTAAACACAGATAAAATGGGAGTCTCCCCGCAATTGAGGGATTCCAGAAGATCCTTGGTGACCTCCAGATGCACCGATGCTTCCGGGCTGGAGGCATCGCATAGATTTAAAATGAGATCGGCTTCAGCGGCCTCCTCCAGAGTAGAACGAAAGGCCTCCACCAAATGATGAGGGAGATTGCGAACCAGTCCGACGGTATCAATCAGGACCACATGACGTCCGCTTGGCAGGCGTAAGGAACGGGCGGTAGGATCCAATGTGGCAAACAGCCTATCCTCAGCCAGGACGCCAGCTTGGGTCAATGCGTTCATCAAGGTGGATTTTCCCGCATTGGTGTATCCCACCAATGCGACGGTGGGGACGTTGTTTTTCTTCCGGCGGTGCCGCATGTTTTGCCGCCGTTTATTTGATTCGCTGAGTTTTTGTTTTAGGGACTCGATGCGCCGCCGGATGTGACGCCGGTCGGTTTCCAACTGGGTTTCACCTGATCCGCGGGTATGAGTGCCCGGCCCGCCGCCGATGCGGGATAAAGCAGTTCCCTGCCCGGTAAGACGGGGCAGCATATATTGAAGCTGCGCAAGCTCCACTTGTAATTTGCCTTCACTGGACTGGGCGCGGCTGGCGAAAATCTCCAAAATCAGCATGGTGCGGTCCATAACGCAGATCTTTAGTTGCTTCTCTAAATTGCGCAGCTGAGTGGGGGTCAATTCCCGGTCAAATACCACGGTATCGGCTTCTTCCGTAAAGCACAGCTGACCGATCTCCTCCAGCCGCCCAGCTCCGATACAGGTGGCTTTATCAGGGGATTCCCTGCGCTGTATGACGCTGGGACCAGGTTCATAACCAGCTGTTTGAAGCAACTCCTGAAGTTCCGCTAAGGAGGCTTCTGCATCGTATACAAAGTCCCCACAGTCAACTGCTACTAAAATGGCGCGGGGAGGTGGGGTTTTGCTTTCCTCTTGTTGCATGGTTGATTCTCCTCCAGCCCTTTGAGGGCTATTTGTGGTACTTTATTTGTGTACCGGTTCCTGTTTATTCCAACACAGCTTGAGCTGACAAGCACATGATAGCACGGATCGCATTGGAAAAAAAGGGGGGATTTTTTTATATGGGAGATATAATGGATAGACGGCTGATTTTTCATAAGTTTATAAGTCCATCCCTAATAAATTCGCTATATTCATAATAGTATCAGATACATCTATTGTGCTTATCAAAGGAGAAAACCGGTAATTTCTATATCTTATACACAGTTTTTGCATTTGTTAAGACAAAATTATGAAAATA
>CALCVR010000133.1 GCA_937905915.1 uncultured Eubacteriaceae bacterium | reverse complement strand
CATTAGCCTTCTTTGGAACCACTCGCCTTGCGAGTGGTTTTCGTAATACAACAAAACGCCTGCTGTAAAACTTTACAGCAGGCGCATTTTTTATTCTGCCATTTCACAATTACGGATGCATAATCTCGTTGGCGTCAATATCCTTGAGATCCGCTGCATCAGCCGACACGGAGAATACAATATTGACCTCGTGTTTCTCAGCCAGAGCAGCCACCTTCTGATTAAACTGGGCAAAAGCTGCCAGATCATTGCCGCCGATCTTCAAAGTACCATCGATGAAAATATCGGTGATGTCGTAGTCGCCAGCACACATACCGCTGATGAAACCATAAAAAGCATCATAGCCATGGATATCATAACTATCAGCATCCAGCAATCTCGCTTTATGGCTGATATCATAAAGCAATTTCGCGCTTTTCTCGATAAAAACAACATGCCCTTTGGACTGATCCAACGCTTTGTTTACCAGTTCCAGCAATGCCTTTGTTTTTCCGGAGCCTTTTTTACCAACAATCAGTTTGATCATGGGAAATTCCTCCTGTTATTGTAAATTTGACCTTTTCGGCCATTTTAAACGAAAGAAAAGAAATAACCGCTTTGCTTACTGCAACCGCTGTTCCAGCGCTTGCTTTTGTTCCTCATAACCTGGTTTTCCTAGCAAAGCGAACATATTGCGCTTATAGTCCTCTACGCCGGGCTGGTTGAAGGGATTGACCCCCATCATATAGCCGGAGATACCGCAGGCTTTTTCAAAGAAGTAGGTCATATAGCCATACTCATAAGCATTTGCTTCCGGGATGGACAGAACCAGATTAGGTACGCCGCCGTCGGTATGGGCTAGGACGGTGCCTTCAAATGCCTTGCGGTTGACATAAGACATAGGCTTACCAGCCAAGAAATTAAGTCCGTCGCCATCGTTGGGATCCTCTTCAATAATGAGCTCCGAACGAGCTTTGTCAAACAGCACTACCGTCTCAAACAGATTCCGGGTTCCATCCTGGATGAACTGGCCCATGGAATGCAGATCTGTAGAGAAGGTAACCGATGCCGGGAATAAACTCTTGCCATCCTTGCCTTCGCTTTCGCCGTACAGCTGCTTCCACCACTCGGCCACCATAGTAAACTGCGGTTCATAACTGACCAGCAGCTCAATGGCTTTGCCTTTGCGGTATAAAATATTTCGCAGAGCGGCGTAGCGGTAACAGTCGTTTTGATCCAAAGCAGGGTTACTATATGCTTTTGCGGCGTCGGAAGCACCTTGCATAATAGCGCTGATGTCCGCCCCTGAAACGGCGATGGGCAAAAGTCCGACCGCTGTCAGCACTGAGAAACGGCCTCCCACATTGTCCGGGACCACAAAGGTTTCATAGCCCTGCTCATCGGCCAGCTTTTTCAAGGTGCCTTTTTTCTTATCTGTGGTAGCATAAATACGACCCTTAGCCCCTTCGACGCCGTAACGTTCTTCCAGATACTTTTTAAATACGCGGAAGGCAATAGCCGGTTCGGTAGTCGTACCGGATTTTGAAATTACATTGACCGATACATCCCGTCCCTCGCACAGGGAAAGGATATCATTTAGTGCGCTGGAACTGATGGAATTACCAGCAAAGTAGATATCCGGCGTATCCTTTTTCAAGTTATTATAAAGCGGAGAATGCAAAAATTCAATGGCTGCTCTGGCTCCTAAATAAGAACCACCAATGCCGATGACAATCAAGACATCCGAGTCGGAACGGATCTTTTCCGCCGCTTTTTGGATGCGGGCAAACTCCTCTTTGTCATAATCGTCGGGAAGGGTCAACCACCCTAAAAAATCGTTTCCCAAGCCTGTGCCTTGATGCAGCACCTGATGGGCCGCCTCCACTTGGCACTGAATTGCTTCCAGCTCATGAGGCTGGATAAAGTCACGGACATGCTTATCATCTAAACGGACTGCCATTTGATGACCTCCTTACCTTTGGTTGGACACTCCATATTTTGCATCCAACGGCTGCGATGAACCCCTTACAAGTCCTACATCCCAGGATTACCCAAGATTCCAAAGAAAATTGTTACTATAACCACAGAAATCTTCGACAACTCCTTAGGACTTGTATTTATTGTACATGATAACCCGCAAAATTGCAAGACGCCAAAGTGATTTTTGTGCTGATTTAACGACTAATTCACAATTTCAGGCGTTTGACTACATTTTCCACTTTCTTCTTAGACACTATCTACAACCTATATGGACAATCTTCCACTCTAGAGACTGAGTATCTCTTGGATCAGCAGTTCAAACGCCTTGCCAAAGGATAGCTTTTCCACCGCTTTTGACGCCTTTAACGGGATTTCTGTAATGGTTTCTCCATCAGCCGTTATGACTATCTTGCCCAGAACCTGCCCCTTTTCTACCGGAGCCTCTACATCTTCGGCCAAATCTACTGCACACTGGAGCTGTCCTTCCTTCCCTTTCTCCAACAGCACTTTCCCAATGCTGTCGTTCTCCAGCTCTACTTGGGCTTCCACGCCGTGGAGCACCTTTACTGGTTTAAGAAGATCCTGCTCTATAGGTGGTTCCACCAGCGAATAATTGGCAAATCCCCATTCCAGCAGATTCCTCGCACCATTAAATTGATCGTTTTTTTGTTCGCCGCCCAATACAACCGCCACCAAATGAAGGCCGTCCTTCCTGGCTGATGCCGATACACATCGTCCTGCATGATTGGTTGTGCCGGTCTTTAATCCCGTGGCATATTCGTAAAATCGGATAAGCCGGTTGGTGTTGGCCAATCCTGTGGCGCCGTTTCGGAGGCTGTCGGTCCAGATAGTTGTATAGTCCATGATCTTCTCATGGCGGAGCAGTTCCACCGACATGATGCCGATATCATGGGCTGTTGTCTCATGCCCTTCGGCATCCAGACCGTGGCAGTTGACAAAGTGGGTATCGGTCATCCCCAGCTCCTGTGCGCGCTGGTTCATCATAGCCACAAAGGCTTCCTCTGAGCCTGCGATGTGCTCCCCCAAGGCTACCGCAGCGTCGTTTGCACTGTTGACCATCATGCCCTTGAGCATGTCATTGCCCGACATCTGTCCCCCCGCCTCTAAGAAAATGGTGGTTCCACCTAGGGACTGGGCATGTTCGCTGACAAGTACCATATCGTCCAGAGAAATACGGCCGCTCTCCACTGCCTCCATGGTGAGCAGGGCGGTCATAACCTTGGTGATGGATGCCGGCGCTCGCTTCTCATGGGAATTCATCTCATAAAGTACTTTTCCGGTGGATACCTCCATCAGCACCGCAGATTTGGCGTGAATCTCCACCGGCTGGCCGGATGGAACCGCTTCGGTCGCCTGTACCTCTGGTCCAGTCGATCCGTCGGCGCCTACTGCCATGGACATACTGCACAGTACCAACATCAGAGCCGTTAATACTGCAATCCATCGCTTTCCTATACTCATTCCCCACACCTCCGCAATTGTAGAATCGTATGGTAAATGAGTATGGCCGGCTTTCCCTGATTATACCCATAAAAACAAAAGAGCGGCTACGACAAAAATCCTGTTTTTAGGACTTTACCGCTGCCGCTCTTTTCTATCTCATGCTTTTCCATTAAGCCAAAAACGGTTTGATTTCCTCCCAGAAAGGGTCGTCCTTGCCGCACTCGGCCTGCAACAGCAATTTCTGAGAAAGATCCAAACTGAAAATACCCATAATAGATTTGGCGTCTACTACGTATTTTCCGCAAATCAGTTCTACATCAAAAGGGTAACGATTTACAATGTTCACAAAGTTTTTGACATCGTTGATGGATGAAAGGGTGATGGTCACATTCGTCATACCGCTAACGCCTCCTAAAATCAATTGATTGTTCCTGGATGGAATAGACTTATTATACGCCTATTCCACCTGGAATTGCAACATTTGATTTGATTCCCTTGAAAAAACAGGGTAAGTATACTATATTTTAATAGATTGGCTTTTGGCCAACTTTTTGATAGGATAACAAACCTTGTTGTGTTTTATCTTTTTAAAGTGAGGGGATCGTTTTTGACCGTACGATTTTATACATTGGGTTGCAAAGTCAATCAATATGAAACAGAGGCCATGGCCGGCGCCCTAAAACAAGCTGGTTTTCTGCCGGCTGAGGAGGGGGAAGATCCATCTGTTATTGTCATCAATTCCTGTACTGTCACTAGCGAAAGCGACAGCAAGGCACGTAAATTATTGCATCGATGCCGTCTCCAGAATCCCGATGCTGTGATTGTGCTGACCGGATGTTATCCCCAGGCCCATCCCGACATTGTGGATGCGTTACCGGAAGCTGACATCATCCTGGGCGCCAAAAACCGTTCCCGTCTGGCCATGCACATCCAGGATTTTTTGCAGCGTCGTGATCGCATTGTGGATATTGAGCCTCATACCAATGATGAGACTTTTGAGGATATGAAGGCTACCGATTTTTCCGAACGCACCCGCGCTACCGTCAAAATCGAGGACGGATGCAATCGATACTGTTCTTACTGCATTATCCCCACTGCTCGCGGTCCCGTGCGGTCCAAGGATCTGGATTTGGTCCGTCAGGAAGTGGCAGCACAAGCCAAGGCCGGTTATCGGGAAACGGTGCTCACCGGCATCAACCTTTCGGCCTATGGTGAGGACTGCGGCGCGTCTTTGGCCGATGCGCTGGAGACCGCTTGTTCAGTAAAGGAAATGGAGCGCATCCGTTTGGGCTCTTTGGAGCCGGATTGCTTTACTCCTTCCTTTATTGAGCGCATTGCAAAACTGCAAAACTTGTGTCCTCATTTTCATCTCTCTCTGCAAAGCGGTTGCGAAGCCACCCTACGGGATATGAACCGTCACTATACCCCGGAGCAATATCTGGAAATTGTAACCCATCTAAGGCAGGCATTTCCCCACTGTGCCATCACCACCGATGTAATGGTAGGTTTCCCTGGTGAAACCAGAGAGCATTTTGAAGAATCTTTGTCATTTGTCCAAAAAGTTGGCTTTGCCCGTGTGCATGTATTTGCTTATTCCATCCGACCCGGTACCAAAGCCGCTTTGATGGAAAACCAAGTTCCCAAAATGGAAAAAGAACAGCGTAGCCGACGCATGATGGAATGTACCGATGTTTCCCGTCATTCTTTTTGGGAAAGTCAGATTGGATGTGTCTTCCCCGTCCTGTTTGAGCAGCAGGTGTCGCCGGGCGTATGGGAAGGATACTCTCCCAATTATACTCCCATCCATGTGGTCAGCGGCCAGCCTTTAGGCGGACAAATTGAGGATGTTCTCTTACAAAAAATAGAGAAAAATTGGTGTGTAGGCACTTTACAGCACCCTTAAATTTGTAAAGTTAATTCACTTGTCATATATTTGAGAATCCGC
>CALCVR010000132.1 GCA_937905915.1 uncultured Eubacteriaceae bacterium | reverse complement strand
GGCCCATGGGCTTACCGGCGGCGTCAAGCACATACCATTTACGGGTGACCTGACCCGCTTTGGGCATAAAGGTTGACATGTAAAAATACCTCCTACCGATTTACAAAACCAATTTGTCCTGTCAAAACCAGTCTAATCCTAGGCTTCGGCGCACAAAAATCACACGCCTTTCCCAGGCACAAGACAGATACTATCACACATTTCTTCCCCTGTCAAGGACAAAATCCCGATTTTTTAATTTAAAACCATGTAAACTCCTTTAATCTCCGGATTTCATCCCAAATCCTCTTGTTTTCTTGCATGACAAATCACATTTTTATTTTATCTAAAACCCTCGATTGATGGAATTCCATTGATCCCGTTTCAAGATAATGGTATACTAACCAGTGAAATGCCACTCAGGCGGGAAGGGATTTTTCTCATTCCGGACAAAAAAGGATGTGATAATTTTGGTGCCAGACGCCAATTTCTATTTTTCCACCTTTCTTATTGTAGGCGCTTTGGTTCTTGGAATTTTCTATTGGGGTTATGTCCGCAGCAAAGACCAATGGGAATCGGCTTCTCCTTTAAAACAGATTCACAAGCCTGACCGCTCTATTCTGTTTTTGCTGCTGGGAGCTTTTGTAATAAAGTTGTGCTTTGCGGCTCTTGTGTTTAAGCCTCATTTTGACTATCAGTACTTCTTCCGCTGGTCCAATGAAGTGTATGAGTATGGGTTTGACGTGTACCAAAAATCCAGTTTTCTGGACTACCCACCCGGCTACCTCTACATTCTTTACGCCATCCGTTGGCTGGCCGGTTTGTTCCAGGTGGATTTGGTGGGACCTGTCTATCGCGTGATGATGGAGTTCCCGGTCATTTTGGGTGAACTTCTGGGCGGATGGGTGCTTTATAAAATGGCGGGGAAGTATCGTCCGGGCAATCGGTTCTGGCTGTATTTTGCCCCTGCCGTCTATCTCTTCAACCCCGTGTGCTTTCTCAACGTCAACTTCTGGGGCCAGGTGGATGCTCTTCTGGCCTCGTTACTCATGCTGTCCTTCTACCTGGTGGGGCAAAACAAATGGGTGGCCGGCGCTCTGGCTTTTACCGGAGCGGTGCTGCTCAAGCCCCAAGCCCTGATGATGACCCCTGTGTATCTTTACTTTATCTTGGACTGTGGGGTGACGTCCATCCGAGAACGGGACTTCCGTCCCATTGGGAGGGCCGCTTTGGCATTGGGCAGCGCTTTTGTGGTATTTGTACTGGTGTGCCTCCCTTTCTCTGCCGGACGAGGCCCTCTTTGGATGCTGGATCTCTATTTTAACACCATGGTTTCCTATTCGTCGGCATCTCTGGGAGCCTGCAATCTCTTCGGCCTGTTTGACGGATCGGGCACATCGGTGGACAACCCTTTCTTTTTTCTCACCTTCTCTCAATGGTCCAGTATCTTCACCGTGCTGTGCATCCTGGCGGCAGGGGTGGTCTACTTTATGTCCAAGCGGGAGCACCGTTTGCTGCTCAGCGCTTTGTGGCTCTATACCTCTTTATATACCCTCACCGCCTTTATGCATGAGCGGTACCTCTTCCCCACTCTCATTATGGCCTTGTCCCTTTTCCTTATGAACAAAGACAAGTTCTACCTGCGCCTCTATGTAGGCTTTTCTATCGTCAACTACGCCTGTACCGCCATGGCCCTCTCATCCTATTACGCTGGCGGATCCTTTGACCATACGGCGCCCATGTACGTCTTTTCCTTTATCATGGTGGCGGCCTTTGTGCTGTTTACCCGCCATATCATCCTCTCCTTTTGGAAGAATGGCAGGCATTCTACGCTTCCCACTTCAAGCGGGACACCGCCGCTGGAGGAAATCCATTCTCCCGAAGTTTAATCATTTTATTTTTCTGTTTGCAAAGGGGATTTTGATGCACTACTTGCAGCGTCTCGCTGGGCAGATGCGCAGCGCCATTGAAAAATACAATATGATTGAGCCGAACGACTCCATTATGGTAGGGGTATCGGGCGGCAAGGACTCGGTAGCCCTTTTGGCAGGGCTCAGCTCTCTGCGATCCTATTACCCCAAACCTTTTTCCCTAAAAGCCGTCACCCTAGACCCCTATTTTGACGGAGTAGAAACCGATTATTCTTCAATTGCTCAGCTGTGCGAGAGCTTGGAGGTGGAGTATCGGATCGAGCGCGTGCCCTTGGGGGAACTTCTCTTTGGAGAGCAAAAGCAGCAAAATCCCTGTTCCCTGTGCGCCCGTATCCGCCGGGGCGTGCTGCACAACGCCTCTTTGGCGGCCGGCTGCAACAAGATTGCTTTGGGGCATCACTTTGACGACGCGGTGGAAACCTTTTTTTTAAACCTCTTAAACGGAGGACGCATCGGTTGTTTTTCCCCTGTCACCTTTCTGGACCGCAAAAAAATCACCCTGATCCGTCCTCTCGTCTTTGTGGAAGAACGGGATGTGTCGGCGGCGGTGCGGCAGGAGGGGCTTCCCATTGTTAAAAGCCGCTGCCCGGTGGACGGATGCACCGCCCGGCAGGATATCAAATTGTTGATCCGCTCTCTGGAGAAGGATTATAAGCACCTGCGCACCAAGGTGCTGGGAGCCATGCAGCGTTCCGGATTGGACGGCTGGTAAAAATACCCTTATTGCCTTTTATGGAGATAAATTCATCGGTCTATTTCATTTCGTTGTAAAATAAATCTGAACATGCGAAAGGAGCAACTACTTATGAGCAATACGCCTCCCCCCGCCCAACGCCGCCGTCGAAAAAAAAGAAGAGCGCGTCATCTTCTGCGTTTGTTTTTGGTGGCTCTTGTTATTACAATCCTGGTCGGCAGCGCCATCTGGGGGATCTCCTCTTTGCTGGGAGGCCCTTCCGGAAATGATTCGTCCATTTCCTCTTCCTCCGTCAGCCAATCCTCCAGCGCACCCGTTTCTTCCTCCATCTCTGCATCGTCGGAGGAAGAGGAATCCAGTGTTCCGCCCTCTCCTTACCCGCTGCACGAGACCAATACAAAAGACACCGTCACCATGCAGTTTATGGGGGATATCCTATTGCACAAACAGCCTGTGGCCTCGGCAAAGCAGAAGGACGGGACCTACGATTTCAGCTCTTATTTTTCTCTTATCTCCCCTTACCTAACGGCCGATTTAAAGATCGCCAATATGGAGGGGGCGGTGGATCCCTCCCAGGAGCCTTCCAGTTATCCCTGCTTCAACTATCCCAGTGAGATTATCCGGGATGCTATGGGGGCCGGCGTCAACTTCTTCACCACCTCCAACAACCACAGCTTTGACAAGGGTTGGAAAGGTTTAGTTGCCACCCGTAACAGCATGATCGAGGCAGGCGTGGACTTCTGCGGCACCTACGAAACCCAGGAGCAGTACGACACCCCTTGTATCGTCAATTACGGCGGCATCAACATCGGCATCGTTCCTTATTCCTACGGCCACAACGGTATGATCGTCACCATCCCGGAGGAAAAGCAACCCTTTGCCATGCGGCTTTTTAATCATGACAGCATGGAGGACGTTCCAAAAATCCTTCAGGACATCAAGGACTGCCGGGAAGCCGGCGCCGACTTTGTCATTCTGAGCCTTCACTGG
Organism: uncultured Eubacteriaceae bacterium; assembly: GCA_937905915.1. Classification (GTDB taxonomy): domain Bacteria; phylum Bacillota; class Clostridia; order Oscillospirales; family Acutalibacteraceae; genus Solibaculum. The sequence continues at coordinate 1,770 of CALCVR010000132.1, read as the reverse complement.
GGGGCCGAGTACCAGGACGAGCCAACCGCTATGCAGCGCAAAATTGCGGAAGCCCTCATCGAGGACGAGGAAGGAGCCGACATTGTGCTGGGCAATCACTCTCACTGTGTCCAGCCGGTAGAGCTGCATACCATCCAGACCTCCAGCGGCCCCAAAGACCGTCTTATTGTCTACTCCATGGGCAATTTTATTGCCGACCAATCCAGCGTCCACAAATCCCGCACCCGCACCAGTCAGATGATTGAGGTCACCGTCAAGCGCCAGGGGGATCAGGTTGTCCTGACCAACGCCGCCTACATGCCCCTTATGACCTACATCAAGGAGGGCGTGAAAACCTCCGACCGTTATCGCATCATTCCGGTTGGCAAATACGCCACCGCCGAGACGAAACCTTCTCTTTTTGCCACTGACGCCGATTGGCAGTTCTGCAAGGACGCTTGGAAGAGGATCCCCTCTGTAACGGGGGACTCCATTCCCTGCCTTGCCGGATGAGGGAGACACATAAAAAAGACGGCCGCCTTGTTGAGAGGCAGCCGTCTTTTTTATATCCCGCCTGTGATCCACTGTATAACGGTTTCCACAGCATCGGCCATCCACCGGGATGCATACCAGATCCCAGACGTTCCCAAGCGAACTTCCGGTGGAATCACGGTAAGCATCTGTTCTCCCATCTGGGTCATTTGATCCTGAGACGGCACCGAGAAAGAATATTCCCTTCCCAGTATCCTGCCAGTGGCCACTCCATCTTGGGAAATAACAAGAGCAGTGGTGCGTCCATCGTCACCCATCGCCATGGAGGCTGTCCGGTCATCCACTAGGATTACGCCTATGCCGACGCATCCCACTGTGAACAAAATAGCGATGGCCATGACTGCCCATATGCCTTTCTTTTTCATCCGCAATCACTTCCTTTAGGGATAGTATTGCTGGATTTTTAGGAACCTATTCCTTTAATTGGTTGAGCACCTGTCCCAGAGCCTCCCCTACCATCTGACCGGAATACATGGCTTCGTCTAGGGGATTGGCCTCGGATCCCATCTCGATCAGGATGGATCCATGGGTTAGGTTCTGATTATAGTTGGCGTTCATAAATTTAAGGGGACGGGCTAAATCCGGAAAATTTGTGGCGAGGCTTTGTTGCAGCCGCATGGCTAGACGGAGATTTAATTCCCAGTCGGGATGGCTGACGCTTTGGCTTTCACATCCGGCGATTATCATCACTTGAGCGGCCTTTTTTCCGTCTATCTCTACCGTGGGTTTGACTCTCGTTCCGTCCTCGCTGGTAATGCCGTCTCGATGGATGTCCAGCACCACTTGAATGGATGGATTTTTTTCCAGCTGCGCCTTTACTGTGTCAGCGCTGCGTCCGTAAGACCCATTGTAGGCCGGATAGTCATGGACTGTGGTATCGTGAATCACGCCGATGCCCTGTGCTTCCAGGGCCTTCTGAATCTCATCCCCCACCCGGACGACGCTTTGCGTGGCGTTGGTGGTGCGGATGGAATAACTTTTGTCGTAATACCCTCTGTCAAACAGTTCGTATCCTTCGGTGGTGTGGGTGTGCATAATCAGTACTTTTGGACCATCTGTCCGCATGTTGATGTCGGGCTGCTTTTGCAGTTCCTCTTGGATGCTGATGGCGCGTCCAGTTGTGTTTTTCACCCATACGTTTTCAAAGTTGTCCCCGGATGCTGTAGCCAGCTTTTGTTCCTGGATGGGGCCGCGTTGATCCTCCGGCACTTCGGTGGGGGCTGGAGCTTGAGAGGCCTC
>CALCVR010000131.1 GCA_937905915.1 uncultured Eubacteriaceae bacterium | reverse complement strand
CCTACCCGGGGATGCGACGTATGGCTCAACAATCCCAGACGTCCCATGGAGGCGTCTGGCACCTCCGGTATGAAGGCGGCCATGAACGGCGTGCTCAATCTCAGCGTGCTGGATGGCTGGTGGCCAGAGGGATGCGAACATGGCGTCAACGGCTGGCAGATCGGCGACGGCTATGAGGGCGATGATCAGGACGAATTGGATCGGGAGTCTCTTTACAAGGTGCTGCTCACAGAGGTCATCCCCACCTATTATGAGGATAAAGAAAAGTGGGGCAAGATGATGCGTGCATCCATTTCCATGGCCACTGATCGATTCTCTGCGGCCCGGATGGTGCATGAATATTACGATTTAATGTACAGCCAGAAGCCGGAAGAAGAAGCATCCGAGGTCAAGGCAGGCGAATAAAGGATTATAAGAATAAAGGAGAGATTTACATGGTAAGACATATTGTGTTTTGGAAGCTGGCCGACGAGGTCAACGGTATCACCAAAGAGAAAGCAGCACAGACCATCAAGGAAAAGCTGGAAGCATTGGTTGGCGTGGTTCCTGGACTGACAAAAGCCCAAGTGAATTTTGTAATGCCAGGAGGAAAGTTTGACGTAGTTCTCGTATCTGAACTGGAATCCAAAGAAGCTTTGGAAGTGTATCAAAACCATCCGGCTCATGTGGCTGTCAAAGAATTTGTCCACCAGGTGGCCGTCGACCGGGCCGCAGCCGATTGCGAAGTATGAGATTATTTATTGCCGTTGATTTTCCAGAGGATGTGAAAAGCGCCCTTATGGATTACCAGTCCCGGCTGCAAGATATGGGTGCTACAGGACGCTTTGTCCGTCGGGATACCCTTCATTTGACGCTGCACTTTTTGGGAGAAACGCCTTCTTCTCGGCTTGCGGCGGCAAAAAAAGCCGTCACCGATGCGGCATCTCAATGTAAGTCCTTTGCTTTGGTTACCTCTTTACCAGGTAGTTTTGATAAGGGGAGAGGCGGATCAGTGCTCTGGTTGGGACTTGAGAAAAACAAAGCTCTGATCGATCTACATCGTTGCTTGGAGGACGCTTTGGTAAAACAAGGCTTTGTCCGGGATACAAAAATATTTCGTCCCCATATTACTATGGCTAGAGATGCCGATTGGATATCTCAGCTGCCAAAGTTGAATCGTTTGACCATACCGGCTAAGGGCATTACCTTGTTTGAAAGTCGTCGGGATACCGTCACTGGATGTTATCGGTATATCCCTTTGCAGGTCACAGATTTCGTTAAGGACGACATTGGAAAATAAAAGACAAAAAGAGGTTCTTTCCACAGGGAAAGAACCTCTTTTTTCTTAATTTATAGAACCTTGGAGAGAAATTCTTGGGATCTAGGATGTTGAGGGTTCTCAAAGAACTGCTGCGGAGGAGCCTCTTCCACCACGTTACCTTCATCCATAAAGAGAACGCGGTTGGCGACTTCACGGGCAAACCCCATCTCATGGGTAACCACTACCATGGTCATGCCCTCTTCGGCCAGCTCTTTCATAACCTCTAAAACTTCACCTACCATCTCGGGATCCAAAGCAGATGTAGGTTCGTCAAACAGCATAACATCCGGATTCATAGCTAGGGCACGGACGATAGCGATACGCTGTTTTTGACCGCCGGAGATGCGGGCGGGATAAGTATCAGCTTTATCCGAAAGACCCACTCGTTTTAGGAGTTTTAATGCCTTTTCTTTGGCTTCCTCAGGGGTCTGGAGTTTTAATTTGATGGGGGCTAGGGTGATATTGTCTAAAATAGTGAGGTGGGGGAATAGATTAAAATGCTGGAAAACCATGCCCATCTTTTGACGCAGCTGATTGATGTTGACTTTGGGATCGGTGATTAAATTCCCCTCAAACCAGATCTCACCGGAAGTAGGGGTTTCCAATAGGTTGAGACAGCGCAAAAAAGTGGATTTACCCGAGCCGGAAGGACCGATTACAACTACTTTTTCGCCTTTTTCAATGTGCTGGTTGATGCCGCACAACACTTCGTGGTTGCCAAAGGACTTACGAAGATCTTTAACGTTTATCACTTTGACGCAGCCTCCTTTCCAGACGTCGAATAAAGAAGTTCATAATGGTCACAACAATCCAGTAGAACAAAGCGGCCGTAATCAAGGGTACAAAAGCATTAAAGGTACGGGATAGAATTTGATTAGCAGCTTTGGTCAAGTCTACCACAGCAATGGCAGAAACGATAGCGGTTTCTTTCAAAAGGGCTATAAATTCGTTACAAAGGGCAGGCAAGATATTTTTTAGAGCTTGGGGAAGGATAATATACCGATACGTAGTGATGGTAGTAAGACCCAAAGAACGTCCGGCCTCCATCTGTCCTGCATCCACAGCCATAATGCCGGCTCGGATGGTTTCCGATACATAGGCGCCAGAGTTGATACCAAAGGCAATGACACAAACCCACTCTTTGGGAATGGGAGATTTACCAAAAATGACTAGGCTGAAAATAAGCAATTGCACCATAACCGGGGTGCCGCGAAAGATGGAGAGATAAACGTCGCACACCTTGTTAAGAACTTTCAGAATAGGAGACTTTGAACTCTCACGGCTCACTTTGACAATGGCGACTACCAGACCAATAATAATACCTAAGATACAGGCGCAAATGGTGATTTGTAGTGTGACTCCTAAACCTTTTATGTACGACATAAATCGGCCGTCGGCAAACACATTTTGGTAGATTTGATCCCAAAGTGATTGGGCTGCAGGCAAAATTGGCATCCCATCGTTCCTCCTCACAACATATGATGTTTATTTTTAGGGCCCCCACCCTTTTGCTACGTTTTACCCAAAACCTAGGAAAACAGCCGGCCGTAAGATGGAGGCCGGCTGTTAAACAACCTTTGTATCAACTTGTTAGGGACGAGAGATTACTCGTCGCTTTCCAAAGAGGATTTGTACTTATTGAAGATTTCATCCAATTTGCCGCTGTCCTTCATTTCTTTGAGGATATCATTGACAGCTTTTTGAAGATCGGCATTGCCTTCGCTGACAGCTACGCAATATTCATCAGCACCCATAGCTTCGTCCAGGATCTTAATTTGACCTTCGTTCTGAGCCAAAGCCTTCTGAGCAGGATAAGAGTCCATAATCACGCAATCGATCTGGCCATTTTTCATGTCCTGCAGAGCAACGGCATATTTGTCGTAACGTTTGATGCTATCGGTATCCCCAATGGTCTCCACAGCCAGAACATCACCGGTGGTACCACTCTGGACGCCAATGGTCTTATCTTTCAAATCGTCCTTGCCCTTGATGGTGTCATTGTCAGCGGCTACAACGATAACCTGGTTGGAAGAGAAATAAGGATCGGAGAAATCCATGTTTTGATCGCGCTCTTCCGTCTTGGAAACACCAGCCAAAGCCATATCAGAGTTACCAGTGGCAACTTCGGCCAAAGCGGTATCAAAGTTCATGTCCTTGACTTCCAGCTCAACGCCCCATTTGTCGGCCATGTACTGGGCAATGTCCATATCAATGCCTACGACTTTGTCGCCGTCCACATACTCGAAAGGCTCAAAACCGGCTTCGGTGGAAACCTTCAAAACGCCGGCCTTTTGGATACGGGCGACTTCGGGATT
>CALCVR010000130.1 GCA_937905915.1 uncultured Eubacteriaceae bacterium | reverse complement strand
ATCTAATTAAACAAAAAATAAAATAAGCTATTCTAAAATGAAATTTGGTATATCCTTCCAATAAAGATTATTTATTTACATTTTTGTATAACTAAAAATTTGATTTGGTTTCATCGTTTCTTGGTTACAACAAAACGCCTCCTTCTGCTCGCTGTTACACGTTCAGAAGAAGGCGTAGATGCCTGTTTTATAAAGCCGCCATGTTCAAAAGCAATAGCGAAATGACGCCTGGTACCCCGGCCAAACAGGCAAATCCTAGGCTTAGTCCATTGACTGCGAGGGCTATGCCGGTAAAAGAACTGGTCAAATTAACGGCTATCATCAAAAGAATCCCCTGGACCGATGATTTTAAGAAAGCCCCTATCGGTTTTCCTGTCCGCACCATAGCGGCTAAAATAATAAGTCCTCCTACCACCAATACCGAAGCCGAAATTGCAAAACCTACCCCACCGCATTTTCCTCCTTTGCGTCCGTGTGCATCTCAAAGGGTTGGCAGGTGATCCCTTGTTCCCTGGCTTGCCGGTTAAGATACCGGTAACGGGCCTCCAATGCCTCCATTTCATAGATACACGCTTCCATCAAATCCCCATCGCTTTGGGCTGAAAAACGGGAATGGGCTGTCTGCATCATCTGGCAAACCAGACGAATTTCTTCCAGAAGACGTTGCTTTGCCGGATCGGTCTCCGACAAGGTTTCGCGCTTTCTCGAAAAGAGATTCTTTGCCATATCTTTGATTGATTCCATTCTGATCCCGCCTTTTCTATCGTATTGTATGCTTGTAGTTTCGTCGGATATGCCAAGCCCTATACAATATTTTACGAGATATCCATGTGTATTTGGCCTCGCTCGTGAATATACTAGAATGACAAGGTTATGTGGAACGAGGTGATTTTGATGGGCGCAATTTTTTATACAGAACGGTTTTGCTCAATTGTTGGACATAACATCCCCCTCTTAAACCAGGATGGTCAGAGGGAGCTACACTGTCTATGGCATCAGGAATGCTTAAAACGACGCGGTGGATGCCACAATCGTTGGATCTTTCCTCTAGAAGCATCGTCAATGGCTGAGATCCCTTCTGGAAATGTTCAGGATCCTTCCTCGGCCAGCCGCCCTATGGTTTCTACAACTCGGCAATAAACAAAGCGGCCCTGTCTCTTCGAGAGCACAGGGCCGCTTTTCCATAGAGATGGAATCAATTAAAATAGAGTAGTTATCTTGTCATACCATTCCATCGAGCGGAGTATGACGCATATGCTGAATCATCTGACACTACTGCTTTGTGTGATGTTTTCCACCATTTATCCTGCTCAGTCCCTGCAAGAGCCGGAGTCGGACAGGACTGTTCTAATGGAGTTTTGTGGGCAGCTGGCTCGGATTCCTGATCTGTTCCAAATTCCACTTTTTCACATACCGGTTGGAAGGTCCTTCCATCCCACAGGAAAACATAGGCGTAATACCCATCTCTGGCAAAATGTCCGTCGGCATTGTCGGGCATCGTAAGGGTTACTTGGAGTGTATCCTTCCGCCCGGCGGCTATTGTCTTGATCTGCTGGCTGGAATAAACCATACGGCCATCGGCGCTGTAAACCGCCACCACCAGCATGCGGCTTTGATCCTCTGTAGTGGTATTTTGATACTGCAATGTGGTTACTAAGGTATCGGACGACAAATCCCCAATGGGATTCCCCTCACCGTCAACAAAGGAGATGCCGGGTTCAGGCCAGACCTCTGTACTTTCCACTGCGGCGGCAAAAAGGGAGACGCTGTAATCTGCATCTTCACGATCCTCTTGATCTACCATAAGACGGATGGTGTATTTTTGAGCCTCGTCGCAGTCAAATCCTAAGTT
>CALCVR010000129.1 GCA_937905915.1 uncultured Eubacteriaceae bacterium | reverse complement strand
TTAGGAGTAAAGTAAAATGCCGCCGCCAAGACAATCAAAATCAGTATTGCAATAACTGAAATTACAACTTTCTTTTTCATATTCATTCCCGCCACAAATTCCATTTTATCTTTTTATTTACTTTATCATATTTTTCTGCTTTACTCAATACATAGCGAAATTGACGGAGTTGAAAACCATCAGTCCAAATGTAAAAGGGGAGGACTAGCTGGAGTGGTTGTCAACACCTTCCTGATATGGTATAATCTTTTAGATTAGGGCGCCAGCACTAAGACATGGGAAAAGGAGGGATTGGTATGTTGGTTCTGGGCATTGACCCAGGGTATGCCATTGTGGGGTGGGGCGTGCTCCGGTATGACCGCAACCAATATACCCCTGTGGACTTCGGCGCCATTACCACCGACGCCGGCACCGATTTTTCCCAGCGCCTTAGCGACGTTTACGACGGCGTCTATCGTCTGTGCCAACGGTACCATCCCGGCGGCGGTAGAAAAGCTGTTTTTTACCAGCAATCAAAAGACGGTTATCGGCGTGGCCGAGGCCAGAGGGGTCACCCGATTGGCTCTCCGCCAAAATAATGTGCCGTTTTTTGAATACACTCCCCTTCAGGTAAAACAGGCGGTGGTTGGATACGGAAGGGCTGTCAAGGCCCAGGTTATGGAGATGACCCGCCTGATGCTGGGGCTTAAGGAAGTCCCCAAGCCCGACGATACGGCCGACGCTTTGGCCATCGCCATTTGTCATGCCCATTCAGCCGGCTCCATTTTAGGATCTCTCAAGCAAGGCGGAACGGCGCCGGGCGTACATCTCTCCATCCGGGAGGGCATTTAACGGTAAAAAGCGTCCCTGCCTGTGATGGACAAGGTATGACGGGGAGAAAGGATTTGGCATGTTCTATAGCTTAACAGGAAAAGTAATACATACAGAACCGGGTTTTGCCGTGATAGAATGCGGCGGCGTGGGGTTCCAGTGCCACACGACTGTAGGGACGCTTGCCCGCATCCAGGGAGAGACCGGTTCTGTTACCCTTTACACCTACTTAAACGTGCGGGAAGATGCTTTGGTTCTGTTTGGATTTGCCGATCAGGAGGAGCTCCACTGTTTTAAGATGCTGATTTCTGTGAACGGCGTGGGGCCCAAAATGGCCCTGGCACTGCTTTCCAGCCTGTCGGTAGGGCAGCTCGCCATATGCGTGGCCAATCAGGATAGCAAGGCTCTGACCAAAGCGCCGGGCGTGGGGCCTAAAATTGCACAGCGCATTGTGTTGGAGTTAAAGGATAAATTATCGGTCAAGGATAAAGTGGGGGTAGAACTTCCTATGGGCGGTGTGCCTTCGGCATCCAGCAACGCCCAGGAAGCGGTAGACGCGCTGGCGGCTTTGGGATTTTCGCCTGCGGAGGCCTCGTCGGCGGTGGGCAGATTAGATAGTTCCCTGCCGGTGGAACAGCTCATTCGGGATGCTCTCAAGACGCTGGGAGGAGGATGATGACCAGTGGCAGACTTTGACCTGGATTTGGAAAATAGGATCACAGCGCCGGAAATGATCCCGGAGGATGTGGAAAGCGAAAACCCGCTGCGCCCACGCAGCTTAGATCAATACATCGGCCAGGAGAAGGCGAAACAGAACCTGTCGGTATACATTGAAGCGGCCAGAGGACGCGGCGAGGCATTGGACCATGTATTGCTGTTTGGCCCTCCGGGACTGGGAAAAACCACCCTTTCAGGCATTGTTGCGACCGAGATGGGGGTACATCTGCGGGTTACCTCCGGCCCGGCCATTGAAAAACCGGGGGACTTGGCCGCACTGCTGACCAATTTAAGCCCCGGGGATGTTTTGTTTATCGACGAGATTCATCGTCTGTCCCGCAGCGTGGAGGAAGTCCTGTACCCCGCTATGGAGGACTTCGCCATCGACATCATCATCGGCAAAGGACCGTCGGCCCGGTCCATCCGGCTGGATCTGCCCCATTTTACCTTGGTAGGGGCCACCACCAGGTCGGGCCAATTGGCGGCGCCTCTTCGGGACCGGTTTGGCATCCAGCTTCGTCTGGAGCTTTACACCCCGGAGGAATTGGCGCAGATTGTGCACCGCAGCGCCTCTATTTTGGGCATTGATATTGATGAGGACGGCGCGTTGGAACTTGCCTCCCGTTCCAGAGGCACTCCCCGTATCGCCAATCGGCTGCTCAAACGGGTGCGGGATTTCGCCCAGGTTCTGGGGGAGGGCAGGATCGACACCGAAATTGCCCAGCAGGCGCTGGCCCGCATGGAAATCGATGAAATGGGGCTGGATGCCAACGACCGCCGCATGCTGGACATTATGATCCGTGTGTACAATGGAGGCCCGGTGGGCCTGGATACCCTGGCCGCCGCCATTGGGGAGGAGGCCGTCACCATCGAGGACGTGTACGAACCTTACTTGATGCAGATCGGTTTTTTAAGCCGTACCAAGCAGGGCCGTATGGCTTTGCCGCCGGCCTATGCCCACATGGGTGTGGAATACACCGGGCAGCTTAGTTTATAATGTTTTGAGAAAATAGGATCAAAATGAATTTGATTTGGATAAATTAGGATGAAAAGCGTATTTTAAAAATTTAGGCCGCCCGGCGGCCGGCAAGGAGTGCAACGAAGTTATGGGAAGATTGTTTGGAACCGACGGCGCCCGCGGCGTCGCCAATACAGAGCTCACCTGTGAAACCGCCATTCAAATCGGACGTGCCGCCGCCATGGTGCTGGCCGAAGCGTCTCATCATAAACCGCTGATTCTCATCGGCAAGGATACCCGCGTGTCCTCCGATATGTTGGAGGCCGCCATGGTAGCGGGCCTGACATCGGTAGGAGCCGACGTACAGTTGCTGGGAGTGGTTCCCACCCCGGCAGTGGCCTATTTGGTGCGCAAATATAAGGCAGACGCCGGCGTTATGATCTCAGCTTCCCACAATCCCTGCGAATACAATGGCATCAAGCTGTTTAACGGCGAGGGTTTTAAATTGTCCGATTCGCTGGAGGAGCAAATTGAAGCCATTGTGCTGGACGGTGTCCAGCAGCCCCCCAGGCCTATCGGCGGCCAAATCGGCCACGTGTCGGCGGCCAAATCGGCGGCCGAGGATTACATCCGTTTTGTGGCCTCCACCGTCGATCAGTCCCTCTTTGGCATGAAGGTGGCGCTGGACTGCGCCAACGGTTCAGCAGCTTATACGGCAAAAAAATTATTCACTACCCTTGGAGCCGACGTCATTATGATCCACGACCAGCCCGATGGCGTCAACATCAACGATAATTGCGGATCCACCCACATGGAATCCCTCATGGAGACGGTCAGGCGTTTCCACTGCCATTTGGGATTGGCCTTTGACGGCGACGCCGACCGCTGCTTAGCTGTGGATGAAAAAGGGGAGCTGGTGGACGGCGATAAAATTATGGCCGTCTTTGCCGACCAGTTCATGCAGGAGGGGACCCTGAAAAACGACACCGTCGTGGTGACAGTCATGTCCAACTTGGGCTTTTTCCGTTTCTGTGAGGAGAAAGGCGTCAAAACCGTGGCGGCTAAGGTGGGCGACCGCTACGTGCTGGAGCAGATGCTGGCTGGAGGCCATCGCCTGGGTGGTGAACAGTCAGGCCATATCATTTTCCTGGATCATAACACCACCGGCGACGGACAGTTGACCGGTGCGCAGCTTCTCAATGTGCTGAAGAAACGGGGGGAGAGCCTCTCCAAAGTGGCGTCGGTGATGGAACGGTATCCTCAGGTGATGGTCAATTTACGCGCCGACGGGGAACAAAAGAAACGTTTTGAAACCGATCAAAGCATCCGCGTCCTGGTGGAAGAGGCCGAGCAAAAGCTGGGCCGGGACGGCCGTGTTTTAGTGCGCGTCAGCGGCACAGAGCCTTTGGTGCGCGTCATGGTGGAGGGCAAGGACTTTGACACCATCAACACGTTAGCCGTGCAGCTTGCCAAAGATATCGAGGCGCGATTGGTATGAGGGTAGCGGATGGTTGGAAGGATTACGAGCTGCTGGATACCTCCGACGGCCAGCGGTTGGAACGATGGAAGGATATTACCTTAATCCGACCTGATCCCCAGGTCATTTGGAGCACGCCCAAAAAGCATATGGGCTGGAAAAACGCCAACGCCACCTATCTGCGTTCCAGCTCAGGAGGCGGGCATTGGGAGGTGCGCCGCCGGCTGCCCGACGTGTGGCAGGTGGCCTACAGGGATCTGTTGTTTAACATTAAGCCTATGGGGTTTAAGCATACCGGCTTATTCCCGGAACAGGCCGTCAATTGGGACTGGATGCGCAAGGCCATCGAAGAAGCCGGCCGTCCCGTCAAAGTGCTGAATTTATTTGCTTATACCGGTGGGGCTACATTGGCCTGCGCTGCTGCGGGGGCGTCGGTGTGCCATGTGGACGCCTCTAAAGGCATGGTGGCGTGGGCCAGGGAAAATGCTGCCGTGTCCCATCTGGCCGACCGGTCTATCCGGTGGCTGGTGGACGACTGTATTAAGTTTGTGGCTAGGGAAGCCCGTCGGGGCAACCGGTACGACGCCATTATTATGGACCCGCCGTCCTATGGACGAGGGCCTGGAGGAGAGGTCTGGAAACTACCGGAGCAGCTCCACACGCTGCTTTTATCCTGCCGGGAAATTTTGGTGGAAAAACCGCTCTTTTTCGTACTCAATTCTTACACCACCGGTCTTTCGCCGTCGGTGATGGGATATATGCTGTCGGCCCTGTTAAAGGAGAAATTCGGCGGGCATGTGTACGCCGACGAGATCGGTCTGCCGGTAACGGCGTCGGGGCTGATACTGCCCTGCGGTGCTACGGCGGTGTGGGCGGATCAGTCTTGTCCCACTCTGTAAGCAAGATAGACCAAAAAGGCGGCGGACTCGCCGCCTTTTTGACCCCGCGAGACGGCAATCTGCAAGGGAGGATTCCAATGCCGCAGATGATTGAAACAAAAGATTTGACCTTCCAGTATCAAATAGAAGGGGAAGAAAGCTGCCTTGTGCTTAATGGGATCAATTTATCCATTGAGCAGGGGCAGTTTGTGGCTTTTTTGGGGCACAATGGTTCCGGGAAGTCCACCTTGGCCAAGCATTTTAACGCTATGCTGCTCCCGTCGGGGGGCAATTGCATCGTGCTGGGCATGGATACGGCGGACGAGGATAAAAAGTACGACATCCGTCAAGCGGTGGGGATGGTGCTGCAAAATCCCGACAACCAGATGGTGGCTACCATCGTGGAGGAGGACGTGGCCTTTGCGCCGGAGAACCTAGGGGTAGAGCCGGAGGAGATCCGCCGCAGGGTGGACGGCGCCTTAAAGGCTGTGGATATGTACGAATACCGCCATCACGACTGTTACCGCTTGTCCGGCGGCCAGAAGCAGCGGGTGGCCATCGCCGGCGTCATCGCCATGCAGCCCAAGTGCATCGTGCTGGACGAGCCCACCGCCATGCTGGATCCCAAGGGCAGGGATGAGGTTATGTCCACCATCCGGGCGCTCAACAGGGATTTGGGCATCAC
>CALCVR010000128.1 GCA_937905915.1 uncultured Eubacteriaceae bacterium | reverse complement strand
ATGGCGGCCTGTTTGCCGTGGAAGCCATCCCCGAATCGGGCAGGCGATACAATGTCCTGATACTCTCCTGGTAGATATTCCCGTCCAAAAAGGCGAACCGGTAGATGATACTTTCTCGCCAGCTTCAAAAAGATGGGAAGCACCGGCAAAAGCATATGAACATGATGATGGCTATCCAGATGGTCGGGCTGGATGCCGGACTCGATGACCTTTTCAATTTGGGCTTCCCACTCCTCTTCTATAGAAACAGGCGGCACCTTGCCAATGGAGGAAAAAAGCTGATCTTTTTTTGTAAAAAGCCCCTCCGATCCGGTGAGCCCTTGTGCCTTTGTCAGAGGCACACCACAAGTCAGATTTAAATGAACACCTACCCCTAAACCTGGATTATCCTGTGCCAGCTGGACGGCGTGGTCAAAGGCTGGCATATTGGCCATGATGGTGCAGGATCGCACCGCGCCAAGTTGATAGGCGTCTATGATTCCAAAATTAACGCCCCGGCTATATCCAAAGTCGTCGGCATTGATGATGAGTTTCATAAGAAAATCCCCCTTTGTGCTTTACTGTACTCTACTTTTCTTTTTTATGCAATCAAAAGACTTTGCATCATGGCAAACGCCCGGCAACGAACCTCATCGTCGCCGGGCGTTTTGTCAGGTAGATGCCGCGCCTTCAAAGTTATAAAATGATGCAGATCAGACCGCTGCATCCCTCGTTGATGATGCGCTCAATGGTTTCCTTGAGCTTAAGACGGGCGTCGGAGGGCATGCGGTAGAGCTTGTTGTGAAGTCCCTCGTTGACCAGTTCTTCCGACTGCTTCTCACTGCCTACAATGGGAGTGACCTCGGTGTTGATATCGGCCCGCATCATGTGGATGGAAGGAGCGCTTGCCTTGAGCCGGACGCCGTACCGTCCGCCTTGCTTCATGATCTCCGGCTCCTCTAGGGAAAGCTGTTCCATGGTGGGCATGACGATGCCGTAACCGGTGGCCTCCACTTCGTCCAAGGCGTCTTTGACCTTGTCATATTCCCGCTTCATGGCGGCCATCTCGCTCATACAGCTGAGCAGATCGCTTTCCGACTCAATGGTCAGTCCGCAGGATTCGCTGAGGATGCGGTAGAAAAGATCGGCCCGGATGTGGACGCTGACCACCGCCCCGCCGGACCCTAGGTTGACCGACGACGTCTTGGCCCACTCGACGTATTCACATTGTCCCACGCCCTTTACAATTTGATCCACTTCGCAGATGCGGGAGATGCTGCGGGCCGAATCCTGAATGCTGCTGTAAACCGCCTGACGCAACCAATGATCCTGGGGGAGTCCCGACAGCCACTTGGGAAGGTCGATGGATACCTCCTTCACCGGGAACTCAAACAGAACCTGGGCCAAAATATTTCGGATCTGCTCCTCGTCTAGCTCCAGGCAGTTGAGAGGCATAACCGGCCCCTTGTACTTTTGAGTCAGCTCATCGGCCATCTGGACGGCGCTGGGCGAACTGGGATCCATACAGTTTAGCACCACCACAAAGGGCTTATTGATCTCCTGAAGTTCGCTGATAACCCGCTCCTCGGCTTCCTCGTATTCCTCCCTGGGGATGTCGCTGATGCTGCCGTCGGTGGTGATGACCAGTCCGATGGTGGAGTGCTCGGTGATGACCTTTCGGGTCCCAATCTCGGCCGCCATGTTGAAGGGAATTTCCTCGTCGTACCACGGGGTCTTGACCATGCGAGGCTGTTCGTTTTCAATGTATCCCAAAGAGCTGGGTACGATGTATCCCACGCAGTCGATCATGCGCATCTGAAAGGTAGCGTTGCCCTCCAGGGTCACCTGGACGGCCTCCTCCGGAATAAACTTGGGTTCGGTGGTCATGATGGTGCGTCCGGCCGCCGACTGGGGCAGCTCATCGATGGCCCGCTCCCGGCGGTAGCCGCTGGAGATATTGGGCAACACCAGGGTATCCATAAACCGCTTGATAAAGGTGGATTTTCCGGTGCGCACCGGTCCCACCACCCCGATGTAGATATCACCCTGGGTCCGCTTGGCGATATCCTGATAAATGTTGCGCTCTTCCACTTATTACTCCCCCTTAACGGTCACTTTCAAAGTATTCGCCTAGCAGATGGGAATCATCAGCATACCGCGTTCACTAAGACGGTCGCTTTCCAGCCCGTTTTCCCTCATGACGGCATCCACCGACGTGCTGTATCGACGTGCAATATCCCATACCCGTTCCCCCTGGTCGGCAAAGTACAAGGTGAGGGCAGCCGATTGCTGCCGCTGCTTGGGATGTTCTTCATCAGGCTCCAGGCTGCACATGGCCTGCTGCTGGCAGGTGGCGTAGATACATCCCTCCACCCGGAATTCCACCCGCACTTCAATGCGGTCGGCCCCCATGAGGCTGAAGCTGGACGACAAAACTGTGATACAGGGATCAGCCCTGACCGATTGAACGTCGGAGGGGGTTTCCCAATCGTATTGGAGTTCGGCGGTACGTTCAAAGTAAACCGGCGTACAGGAGGAATCCAAAGCCAGCAGGCAAATGGTAAGAGGCGCCTTAATGAGCAGTTTCCCGTCGTTTACTTCCGAGCTGGCCGGACCGGCTTCGGCCCACAGGTCGCAGACGTTGGTAATATCGTCGCTGGGCAGGTCGAAGGTGAATTTTGCGGTGCTGTCCCTGCACAAAACCTCCAGCACCTTCTCCAAGGAGACCTCACGGCTGTCGTATTTGACCTCATAATCGGTGGAATAGGCGTCGCAGATCATGGGAACCTCGGCCGACCGGTAGGCCGATACCACTGCCGCCAACCGCACTTCGGCGCAAATCAAACGGTTCTCCCCGCTGGAGTCGGCCCTGAGCTGCAAATCGGAGGATAACACGTCGAACCGGACGTCGCAGATGCAGTCGTCCTCGATGCCCTCTAGATCTACAATCTGGCTAATAGGGATGGTGTGTTCCGTAAGCTCCATGGAGTCGTCCTCGCTACAATAGAGGGTGCGGATGGTCAAGTCCCCCTTGACGATGACCTTGTTGGCAATGGCCTTGTAGTCCGTGACGCGAGCCACGCATCCGCTGCGCAGAATGGAGACAGCCGACGGTTTCCCCTGGGGCAGATCCAGCACTTCACTGACGGTAAAGGGGCGTTCGGCCATACCTACGATGTTGCTGACCGGCACCACCTTTTTATTCAATTGGATGCCGCAGCCTTGGGCATCGGCCATGACCTGGCGCATACACTTATCCTGGACCCTGGCGTGAAGGGTAAAGGCGCCATGGATGTCAGCCCGTCTGGACGACACCGCCCGGCAGTTGACATAGTCCACACTGGCCGATACCTGCACAATGGGCGACATAGGTTCGGTCTTCAAACTGAAAGTGGCGGAAAAGGCGGTGCTTTGTTCCATACAGTGGACACTTTTCATACCGTCGTCCACGTAGAGAAGGCGGATGATAGTTTTGCCCTCCACCGTCAGCTCGGCCCCGTTCATTTGACGGGAGGCGATCATGGGAGTAACCTGGCATTTGAGGACCCGGGCCATATCGGGGCAATAATCGGGTAAGGTGAGATCTAAGTCCACCGGCTGTTCGGCATTCCCCTCGAACACCACCTCATTGATGGCAACCGTTTCCTGCGTAACGTTAAAATCCATAAGAGTACCTCTCCTTCTTATGTTTCTACCAATCTATATTCGCACTTTGTCCTATCTATGCAAGGCCCGGGACAAATTTGGGCTTTTGAAAATCCCCCTCAGCTGCTGAGGGATTTCTCTGTCATCATACCTATTCATCAGAAAAGAAAAAAAGTCCCCGTATCACAAAGATACAGGGACTTTTCTCACTTTTTTCTTAACTTTTTTCAGGCTTCCACTGCTCAAAGGGAGCGGGATCGCAAAACCGCTGACCTTTTGCATCCTCTGGGGCGATCTGTTGGAAGTAACGCATCAGGTTCCAGGCCCGGACGCCACGTTCGGCCGCCTTCTTTTTCTCCCCTTGGTTTTGATACCAGTGGGCTTCTTCCAGCATCAAATGGGCGGCAGCCAATAATTTAGCTGGATCGTCATGGAGGAGGTTGGCAACTTCCTCGTCGGTCAGCATGTGCACAAGCTCACCGCTGAGGCCTGACGCATCCCGGTAAACCGAATCCAGTATGGCGGTATCCTTTTCCCCGCCCCGTTTGGTCAGCAGTTCCTTGGCCCGCATCAGAACGGCGCTGATGCTCCAGATCATACGCATGATGTAGTCGTTTTCAAACACAGCCATTTGTACCGTCCTCCCCGGAATCTTTCATGGATAGTATACCACTTCCCGGACAAAAGAAAAAGCCGGTTTTAGAGAATCAGGACAACTTCCGTCGTCCCTCATCCCCCAACCGGCACCGGTTTTTACGCCGGCTCATGCTCCTTGCGAATCCCGAATAGCTTCATTAAAATGCCTCTCAGGAATTTCGGACTGCGCACAACTACAATCTTCACTGGTCACCCCTCCGTACAATTCAGCCTTTGAGCAATAAAATGCCCAAAGTGACGATGGCGGCCGATGTCACAAATACAATGGCTTGGTACGGGAGCAAAATGGCCAATAACAATCCCATTCCCAAAGCGATGGCCAGGAATCCTCCCGATCTGCCGTTGTTGCACCGTCTCATCTGATCGCCGCCCTTCTGCTTGGATCAAGAGGCAGGAAAGGGATATCATCTGAAGACTGGAATCTCTCTCCCGCTTTCCCTACCATCATACGCAGGAGGGGAAAAGTTGGTGTCAGTCTTTTGAAAGAACTAGCAAAAGCATACCTTTTTTTAGTTCAATTTGGGCAATCTCGTCTTTCCACTCGTTGCTAACCCCTAACGGCGTGGTCATGGTCAGAGCCGCGTCGGCCAAAGGATATTGAAGGCCCTTTAACGTAATGCCAAAAGCGCCTTCCCCGATGCCAAAAAGGGATAACTTGTATCCATCCCGTTTTAAAATGCGATGAACGCCTGGCGTCAGCACGGTGGCTTCGTTTTGATGGTCGGCCATCCATAAGACCGCCCCTTGTTCCGCCGCCCAGGCCATGGACTGGATGTTGGCAAAGGTGTGATCCAGGCGTCCGCCTATGCCGCCCAAAAGCAGGATATGATGGAATCCCCGTTTCATTGCCAGACGGATGGCCAACATGGTGTCGGTATCGTCCTTCTCCGGCGGGACTTTTATCACTTCTATGTCTTTCGGCAGAGAGTCGCCGTGATAGGAGTCAAAATCCCCCACTACCAGATCCGGCTCCAGCCCCAGCCGCTGGGCCAAAGCCAGTCCGCCGTCAGCGCAGAGGATAAAATCATCCTCCTCAATAAGAAGGCGCAGGGTTTCACACTCGTCTACCGGGCCGGAGGCCAGTATAACACAACGTTTCATCGGATTTTCCACTCTTTTATGTTTTTGACTTGATGATACAATTCCACATAATTTTCATACCGGGAAGGATGAATCTTTCCCTCGTCCACTGCCTGCTTTACTTTGCATCCCTTTTCCCCAATGTGGGCGCAGGAGGTAAACTGGCAAGACCCCAAATAAGGTTCAAATTCCCGGAAACAGTGAGGTAACTCGTCCTTGAGGATAACCTCGCATTTCTCTAAATCCACCGAAGAAAATCCAGGGGTATCGGCTAAATAACCGCCCCCCTCCAGCGGAAAAAGCTCCACCTGACGGGTGGTATGACGGCCACGTCCCAGCTTGCGGCTGATGTCCCCGGTAGGGAGTTGCAGTTTAGGAAACAGCTGGTTGAGGATGCTGGATTTGCCCACGCCGGAGTTGCCGGTAAACACATTGAGTTTGCCGGTTATCATCCCCCGTACCTGATCCATACCCTGGCGGGTTTTAGCCGATACCGCCACCGCCGGGATGCCGGCCATCTGGTAGATACGGCACAAAGGCCCGGCATCCTCTAAATCGCTTTTGTTGATCAGAACAACTGGATCAATACCATACCGTTCCGCGATGCCGATCAGTTTATCCATCAGCAAGGTATTGGGGAAAGGATCTACCAAGGACGCCACTACAAACAGCTGATCCACATTGGCCACCGGCGGCCGTTTCAGTACATTCTTGCGGGGCAGGATCTCATCCACACTTCCGTCGGTAAGGCTTCCTTCCCGCACGGTAGCGCGCACCTGGTCCCCCGCCACAGGGGTGATTTTCTCCTTGCGGAAGATTCCTCTGGCTCTGCATTCATAGACAGCATCGGCTGCCTCTACATAGTAGAAGCCGCCGATGCCCTTTTGAATGATTCCACTGACTTGTTTTGTACTCATATGCATCCCATTATCTAAACCAGTTGTCCAACGCATTGTTGGTATTCTCATCTTCGGTCAGCTCTGACTCGGCTGGCGGTTCAGCAGACGGTTCAGACGACGGTTCTTTGGATGGCTCGCCTTTGTTGGGATCATCGAATGGATATTGGTTCACAATGGTAACCTTATCTTTGTCAAAGTCCACCTTGTATACAATATAATCGTCGAAACCGCCGCCGGAACTGGTATTGATCCGCACAGTAACAGTGGTTGTTCCGGTTCCGCTTAATGTGAAATTGTACTCTCTTGCCACATTGGGGATTAATTCACTGCTTCTCAAATCAGCTTGTTCGATGCCTCCCACATAGACCTTGAGATCCACCGGCGTCCTGGTGTTTGGCAGGCCGACGCTGATATTCACTTTACTGCCCTCTTTTTTCCCCGAGCTTACATACAATTTTACCGTACTGCCCTCGGCTACCTCTTCGCCTTCTTTGGGAGAACTATCCAGCACCTCTCCTTCCGGACGGTCACTGCTGCGCGTCTCGGATGCGCTGATTTTTAGCCCTTTCTTCTCCAATACTCGTTTGGCATCTTCCTCCGATAACCCTTTCACTGGCGGCACCGTAACAGTAGTAGTCTCCGGACCTA
>CALCVR010000127.1 GCA_937905915.1 uncultured Eubacteriaceae bacterium | reverse complement strand
CGCCGTCCACTTCTCCCACCAAAATAGGCGGTGCAAAAAGAAAGTACTCTCCATCCGGCACACTCTTTAAATTAAGGTTTTCCAGGATCATCACCCCATTTTGCAGCAGCTCTTTATGAGGAAGCGCTTCATCGTCGGGCGTGGCGATGGAATCGGCGTCAGTTCCGATCAACCGCACGCCTAATGCTCCCAGTGCCAAAGCTGCCGGCCGGGTAAGAAAGGCTTTGCCTTCTCCCCGCAGGAGCACCCGGCGACAGCCTTTCCCAATGTTTTGCTCAATATCCTGCCTTGTGATATTTCCCTGCATCGACCATACGGTGCACCGTCCTACAAAGGGGGCCAAGGGCAGTGACGCGATGCCTTTGCCGTCGGCTAGATAATGCATAGGCGCATCGGCATGGGTGCCGGTGTGCAGGCAGGTAAACAACGCCGTTAGATTGCACTCATCTCCCAGCTCCATACGCTGGAGAGGTTCCAGCCGGGGGCGGGGATCGCCGGGGTAAACCGGTGACGTCAGCAAAGGACGGGAAATATCGTAAAGATGCATCGTGCATTCCTCCTAAGGTTAGGTGATGTCTTACCATTATTGTATCTTATGGACATGGCTTGTCAACCAGAGGGGTAAATTGCTCGTCTATTCACTATTTTATTGGATCGGCAGAGGCCTTAGGCCAATGCTTTGTTTTCATCCTATAGGAGAGATGGTTATGAAGGTTTCAACCAAAGGGCGTTATGGCCTGCGACTGATGTTTGATCTGGCAGTCCACTATGAGGAAGGCCTACTGCCTCTCAAAGAAATTGCCAGACGGGAGGAAATCTCCAGCAAATATCTGGAACAGATTGTGATGCAACTGTCCCGGGCCGGTCTAGTGCGAAGTGTGAGAGGTTCTCAGGGTGGATATTCCCTCGGTAGGGAACCGGAAAACATCACTGTGGGAACCGTCCTCCGGGTATTGGAAGGCTCTTTGGATCCTGTGGACTGTGTGTCCAACGATACCGTTCCCTGTTCTCGGGCCGATAACTGCGTCACCATGGAGGTATGGCGCAGCATTAAGGATGCGGTGGACGAAGTGGTCGACAGCATCACCTTGGCTGATCTAGTCAAACGGCACCAGCAAAAATCCGACTGCGGATGTGGATTTAGTAACGCTTCAAAAAGGGCAAAACAGGATAATCTTTTTTAAAAACCAAGCTTGCCCCGAATGATTCTATCGGCGCATGCGTCCCCTTAGAGGGTATGCTTTGGGCTGACTGTGGTGCTCCACAAGGCGCCAATTTCAAAATGTCAAAAGGATTTTTTCTGCTAAAAGTCTGCCTTTTCCAAGGCGGACTTTTTCTATTTATCTTTTAAAATAAAAGATTGGTTTTGAACAAAGGGAAAATACAGATTAACTACTTGTGAATCCTTAGAAAATACGCTACAATAGAAGGAAAGTCGCCTTTTATACATCCAATGTCTAGGCGGCACTTCATAACCGAGGTGACAAATGGAAGTTATTATTGACAATATGGTCTCGTTTCTCGACCAGTATCTTTCTCCAGAATTGGTGGCCTTTTTGGTTTCTATGCTGCCCATTGTGGAATTGCGCGGCGGCATTATCGCTGCCTATGCGTTGGGGCTTGATTGGCTTCCCGCTCTCTTGATTTGTACGGTGGGCAACATGCTTCCCATTCCCTTTGTCCTGCTCTTTGGAAGAAAATTAGTGGAGTGGATGAAAAAAATCAAACTATTCCGCCGCATTGCCAATCGTATGGAAAACAAGGCTCACGAGCATTCCATGAAAAAGTTTAAACTGTTGGGGCTTTTTGTCTTTGTCGCCATCCCTTTGCCAGGAACAGGCGCATGGACCGGTGCCTTTGTGGCTTCCATCCTAAATCTACGTATGAAGGATGCCCTACCGGTTATTACCGCAGGCGTATTGACTGCCGGTCTTATCATGTTGATCCTCTCCTTTGGTTTACTGCATTCCATCGGAATTGGATAACATTCTATTTTGTACAGATCAGATTTGTTTAGATCTAAAATGAACAACCATGGTTCGATGTCAAAAGACCCTGGATGACAGTTCTAAGTCATCCAGGGTCTTTTCTTGTTTTCCCGCAGAGGAATTTTATTCTCCCCACCGGTATTTGGTAAGCTGGCCGCTGTTTTTCAGCTCTGGAAATCCCCATTGGCGCAGCACCTCAAAGGCTCCGACCGCCACGGTATTGGACAAATTCAGGCTTCGGGCTTCTCCAATCATAGGCAGGCGGACACAGCTTTCCGGATGCTGTACCAACAGTTCCTCAGGCAATCCGGCCGTCTCCTTTCCAAATACTAGATAACTTCCGTCTGGATAGGATATGTCGGAATACACATGCTGTCCTTTGGTGGTAAAATAATAAAAAGGCCCGGCATTGCGGTCAAAAAAATCCTGTAAATTTTTATAATAGGTAATGTCCAAAAAATGCCAGTAATCCAAGCCGGCGCGTTTGAGCTGCCGGTCGTCGATGCGGAATCCCAATGGTTCCACTAAGTGCAAACGCGCCCCTGTGGCAGCGCAAGTGCGGGCGATGTTGCCGGTATTTTGTGGAATCTCCGGTTCCACCAGTACAATATTAAGCGTCGAGGCCATGGACGTCAAATCCCCTTTCTAATGATCGCTATGCACAACCGTTTCTCTCTTTTTTCCATGATAAAAAGAGTAAAATCAATTGGATAATCCACCGTTTTCCTGGCAAACTACCAATAAGAAAACAATCGGAGGTGGAATCAATGCATAAAACCGCAGTAATCGCCAAAGGCATCGCCACTGGTGTGGCAGTAGGCGCCGTGGTGGGTATGGTCGGCGGCGCCATGAGCGGCCGCAACCGTATAAAATCGGTGAAGAAAACAGCTGGCAAGGCTTTAAAGACAGTCAATACGCTGCTCAGCAGCGTACAATATATGATGCGCTGATTTCTTATCCTACTCACAATCCCCAGCCGTCTCCTTTCTTTCAGGGGACGGCTTTTTGTCGTCTTGCCGGCATCAGAATGTATTTTTTAAAAATACATTTGTCCTTTTTACAAATACATAAATCTGTTTTCCTGCGCCAAAAAACGGCCTCTATGACGGGATACATCCACGCCATAGAGGCTCATCTTTTTCGTCCAACGTGCTTTGCCCGTTACAGATTACCTAGCGCCTGGTCGATATCCTCGATGATATCCTGAGCGTTCTCAATACCCACCGAGAAACGGATCAAATCAGGGGTAACGCCTGCCTCCTCCAGCTGCTCATCGGTCAGCTGGCGATGGGTGGTGGATGCCGGATGCAGCACACAGGTCCTGGCGTCGGCCACATGGGTGACGATGGAAGCAAGTTTCAAACTGTCCATAAACTTGGTGGCCGCCTCGCGTCCGCCCTTGACGCCAAAGGACACCACGCCGCAGGTTCCGTTTGGCATATATTTCTGGGCAAGGCTATAATAGGGGCTGGAAGGCAGTCCGGGATAATTGACCCAAGCGATGCGGTCGTCTTTTTCCAAGAACTGAGCTACTTTCATAGCGTTCTCACAATGGCGCGGCATACGAAGGTGCAGCGTCTCTAGTCCCAGATTAAGCAGGAAACCGTTCTGCGGGGAGGGGATAGCCCCCAGATCCCGCATCAGTTGTGCACGGGCCTTGGTGATATAAGCGGCCGGGCCAAAGTTTTCCACATATTTTACGCCGTGATAACTGTCGTCCGGCTCGGTGAGACCGGGGAATTTGCCGTTGTTCCAATCAAATTTTCCCGAGTCTACAATAACCCCGTTGACCGATGTGGCATGGCCGTCCATATATTTGGTAGCCGAGTGGATGACGTTATCGGCTCCAAACTCAATGGGGCGGCAGTTGATGGGGGTGGGGAAGGTGTTGTCCACGATCAAGGGCACGCCGTGCTTATGGGCTAAACGGGCGAATTTTTCAATATCCGTGACCACCAATGCAGGATTGGCGATGCTCTCAATAAACACCGCACGGGTGTTCTCCTGAAAGGCCTTCTCGATTTCCTCCTCGGAATCGTCGGGTTTTACAAAGCTAAAATCAATCCCCATCTTCCGCATGGTCACGTTAAACAGGTTAAAGGTCCCGCCGTAGATGGCTGCACTGGACACCACATGCTGTCCGGCCGACACAATATTAAAGACCGAGATCAAGGAAGCCGCTTGTCCGGAAGAGGTCAACATAGCGCCTACGCCTCCCTCCAGCGAAGCGATTTTGCGCTCCACAGCGTCCAGGGTGGGATTGGCGAGACGGGTGTAGAAAAATCCATTTTCCTCTAAGTCAAACAGCCGTCCCATCTGTTCCGAAGAATTGTACTGGAAGGTGGTGGATTGATAGATGGGAAGTACACGGGGTTCCCCGTTTTTGGGTTCCCATCCCTCTTGGATGCAACGGGTTTCGATACGATAGTCGCTCAATGCTTTCACTCCTTCGGCTTACTGCCCGCGAGATCGTCCAGACGTCTCACCGGTCAAATTCCCTTTTTATCCATTTCACTATACCATAATTTTTCCCACCGCACAAGGCGTCATTTTTCGTCCTATTTCTTGTTTCCCCTCTTTTTTCCCACTCTCCGGCTTTGCATTGCTTTTTAATCTGTCAATCATAGGCGGGCATTTCCTCACTTGCAAATGCAAAAAACCTCCGCCATCCAAAGATGGCAGAGGTTTTATCCCAAATAAGTCATTTCCATTCCCGTTAGAACTTTGGATTCACAATGTTGCGCCAATCCAAATCGCCACGCTCCAAACCATGGATCAGGCCCTCGCCGGTGGCAATGTTGGTGGCCACTGGGATATTGTGCATGTCACATAAGCGAAATAGATTCATTTCATTGGGTTCATGCGGATTGGTATTCAACGGATCCCGGAAAAAGAGCAACAGATCAATTTCATTGCACGCAATGCGCGCTGCGATCTGCTGGTCGCCACCTTGGGAGCCGCTTAAGAACCGCTGGATATTCAAGCCTGTGGCTTCTGCCACCATCTTACCGGTGGTCCCGGTGGCACATAAGGAATGACGGCTCAGGATACCACAATAAGCGATGCAAAACTGCACCATCAATTCCTTCTTTGAATCATGCGCGATCAAAGCAATATTCATAGAAAGGCTCCTTTCTCAAAGGTGTGATACATGCTAAGATTTCACGTGTCAAGGTTCACAGCTTCATCAGCGGAACTTCGAAGCCTTCCAAACGGGACGCCAAATTGGAAAACGCCGTAGCAGCTGGCGTTTTTTCGCAAAAGGGTTCCCCCTTGGATGCGGACAGCTGCACCAAATCATCATCAGGGATAACCGCTGCCAAGCGAAGGCCTGTCCCATCGATTACAGCGTCCAAATCAGGCACCACTCCCATTTGCAGCAGCGAGGGCCGGTACCGATTGATGACCAAGAGGCTGTGTTCCACACCGTAGCTGCGCACCAGACGACCAGCTCGTTCCGCTGTGCGGATACACACGGGATCAGGGGTTGCAACCACCAGCGCCAATTGGGCAGCTACGGCGGCCAAATGGAAACCCTCCCCAAACCCGGCAGGGGAATCGACGATCACATACTCGTAGTATTGGGCAAGACCACGGCACAACACCACCATATCCTCTGGCCGGGCCGGCAAACTTCCTGTCTGCGGCGCAGGGATCAAATCAAACTTTTCTCCATATGATACATGCTGAATGGCTCGATATGGCTCGCAGCTACCTTCCAACACATCCCCCAAATCATATACTGTGTTGGCCGACGTCCCTAAAATAAGGTCAAGGCTGCGCAGCCCCGCATCGGTATCAATGAGAAGCACGCTTTTTCCCCGCTGGACCAGTGCATAACCCAGTCCCGCAGCAATTGTTGATTTGCCTGATCCTCCCTTTCCGGAGGTCACAACGAGTATTTTTCCCATTCACAATTCCTTTCTATATACTAGCACAACTTTGCCGGCAAAGTCAATGACTAATGTGTTGCAAGTATATAAAAGTTTTCCCACGTATCTTCCTTTTCATTCAAGGCCTTCCGTAATCTTTTCAAGTCCAGCCTTTTCCTTCAACTGGAAAAATGTTGCGTAGTATCATTTTAAGGCAGCAAAGTGGATTCCGGCGAAATCTGCTGGACAGTGTCTTCCTCTGCAAAAATAGCGTCATAGATCAGTTTCATGGTGCGCAGATTGGAGTCGAAGTTGGCGGTACCGCCGTGCTCCAGTACCACTGACACGGCATATTGCGGCTCATCATATGGCGCAAACGAAATAACTGTACTGTGGTTTGAGATCTTTTTATTGGTATCTGTGGTTTCCGCCGTACCTGTTTTACAGGCGATGGTGACCGGATAATCTTTAAAAAACCGATAACCGGTACCGCCCTGTTCATTGGCCACTTTATACATACCAAGCTGTACCTCTTCAATGTTGTCCTGGTCAATAGACAGTTCATTTAACACGGTAGCTTCTTCTGGAACCACCGTCTCGCTCATATCATAGCTCTTGACCGACTTAACCAGATGAAGTTGATAATGGGCGCCTCCGTTTGCAACGGTCGCCACATAGTTGGCAAGCTGTACTGGAGTAAAAGCGTTATTTCCCTGACCAATGGCAGCCTGCAGCACATCGCCGGGATTCCAAACCTGGCCGATGGATTCCGAGTACTCTTTGCCCGCCAGGATGCCCGACGACTCTGAAATTTCCAAGCCGGTCTTTTCTCCCAGCCCCAGCTGACGGGAGTAAAAATTCATTTTTGTAATGCCAAGGCGGCGTCCTACGTCAAAGAAGAAATAGTTACATGAATTTTTCAGGGCGATATCCACCGTCTCATTGCCGTGCCATTTCAAACAACTTGGCTGGTAATCGTCGTAGTAGGTGTATTTTTTCGTACACTTGATAATCGAATTGGCGTTGATAATGTTCTCCTGCAAGGCTCCCAAAGCCACCGCCGGCTTCATGGAAGAGCCAGGGGGATAGATGCCCGATGTGGCTCGATTGACCAACGGATTATTTTCCGCCTCCAGCAATGAGGCATAATTTTCACGGTAATCGTCGATGCTGTAGTAAGGATAGGTGGCAAGAGCAATAACCTCTCCCGTGTTGACATCGGTGACTACCGCCGCCCCACCGGTACAGTCGCCACCGTTGCCGGGAGCGTTGTTCTGATGCAGGTCGGTGATAATGGTTTCAAGGGCATTCTGAGCGGCCAGCTGGATGCGCGAATCGATGGTCAGGATGACCGAATTACCGGCCACTGGTTCTTTGGTAATCTGATCGTCCACCACATTGCCTTCGCTGTCACGGGTAATGGTTTTTTCGCCGTCCTTACCTCTCAGCTGATCTTCCATGGCTTTTTCAATGCCGCTTTTTCCCAGCACGTCATCCATGGCATAGCCCTTTTCTTTTAGCTCCTCCAGCTCTTCTGCATAGATAGGCCCAACGTTTCCAATGACATGGGCGGCGATTTCACCGCTGACATATTCCCGGGTAGATTCCCTCTGGATGGATACGCCAGGGGTCTCGATATTATTCTCCGAGATGCGGGTGACGGTCTCATCCGATACATCTTCGGCAAAGGTAAACGGATACTGGGTGGAAAAGGCTCTCAAGTCCATCTCATACCGCACGCCCATGATGGTGCGCTGCTGTTCTACCGTCAAGCCTTCCATCTCGTCGATTTTGTATTTTTTGAGCAATGTGTCAAAGCAGTTCTGCGCCGTGGAATAAGGGTTGATCTTGGCAATCTTGGACTTTAGGTTTTCAATGTCCTTGTCCCGGTCCTCCTCAAAGACGGCTTCATTCCCTTCCAACCGAATGGGCAAGGTGTCGTTCCACGTTTCCCCAC
This sequence comes from uncultured Eubacteriaceae bacterium, assembly GCA_937905915.1. Taxonomy (GTDB): domain Bacteria; phylum Bacillota; class Clostridia; order Oscillospirales; family Acutalibacteraceae; genus Solibaculum. Next base: position 527 of record CALCVR010000127.1, on the reverse strand, counting down.
GGGAGGAAAGCAGTTCCGTCAAGGTTAAGATGGTTTTGTTCTCCGTGCCTTCGGTCATATACTGCTTCAAAAACACCACGGAAAATCCCATTTTATTGACCACCAAAGGGCGGCCGTTGCGGTCGTAGATCTCGCCCCGGGCAGCTTTGGCGGTAATGGTGGTCTGCTTCGGCGCAGCTGCCTGGGCCTCAAACTCATCCCCTCGGATGAGCTGATACTCTGCTAAACGAGCCACATACACTCCCACCAGAACCAGCAAGACAACCAACATGGTGATTCGCCGGCCAACGTGTCGATTTTCCTCCATACCTGAATATCACTCCAGTCATAAGCGGGAATGTCCCCCCGCCGCACAAACAAGGGAACGGTTGATGGATTCGGTTAAACCTCCTCGGCAGTGATGAGCCTCTTTTTAAAGCACCGGTGCAGCAAAAACTGGATGACGTATAAAATAGGCATAACAGCTAAGGAATACACAGCACGAGGCAAGGTGTAATCCAGAAGAATCCCTATGCTGTTGGGCTCAC
>CALCVR010000126.1 GCA_937905915.1 uncultured Eubacteriaceae bacterium | reverse complement strand
CTTGCCGGCCGTGCCAAGCCGGACCTTGATTTCCCAATTTTTGACGCCGTCCCCGCCTGTGGAGGAGAGGGACACCATGCTGATTGCCCTGCCGTTTTCGTTGAAGATAGCTACACGACGGACAGAGAGAGGAGTGGTGGCGTGAAGAATAATATCGCCGTCCACTTCGTAAGATTGCTCGTCTACCCACAAGCGGTATCCTTCTGAAGGAATGGGCTTTTCTTCGACGGCAACCAGAAGAGAGGCTTTGAGGCCCAAAGGATTCTCAATGCCATCCAGTAGGCTCAAAGTGCCGGATAGGGAATAGTTTCCAGCCTGGTTAGGATTGTATCCCTCTTCCGACCAAGAGACGGTTACATCCATTGTACTACCGTCCGACAAAGTGACATTTACCAGATTAGGTAGAGAAAGATCGGCAAAGGCAGTGCCGAAGGGCACGGATATACCGTTTAGGTCGGCTACCGATTGGATGGTCAAAGGAGAGGGATCCGGTTGGGATTTTTCATACAATTCCAGTTCAAAGACGCGGGCGGCGGTATCGCCTGTCTTACTGCCTTTGGCGGTGATGTAGAGGCGGATATACCGGGCGTCAAAAGCGGGGACATACCGGTCGGTGACGTCGGCCACGTTGCCGGTGACTCGATCCACATCCACCCAATCGGCTCCGTTATCACTTTTTTGAAGCACAAAGTCGCGGCTGTTAAGCAGGGAAGTTTCTCCGCCTGCACCGGCGTGACGTACTACCCAACGGCTGATGGTATGGGTTTCACCCAGGTCAAGCTGGATCCAGTCAGGATTTGCCTGGGAATTGCCGCACCATTTGCTGTTATCCAATACGGTACCGTCCACAGCCTTGGATGGCTCTTCGTTTGTAAAGTTGGCGCTGGCCGTGGCGTCGGCGCCTAGAGCCACATTGACCATAGGCTCGGCCTGCTGATCAAACATCCAGTCGATCATTTCCTGGGTCTGATAAGCTTGTACCCAGCAGTCGTGCCCCACGCCGGGATACTCAGTATAGGTGACGTTAGCGTTTAGACTTTCGAGGGCGCCCACCATATCCCGGGACCCAGATACCGGCACGGTGGGATCGCTGTCGCCATGGAAAACCCAGATGGGTTTGTCGCCGAGATTTTCCGCTTTAGAAGGATCACCTGCGCCGCAGATGGGTACCATAGCGGCGAACATGTCGGGGAACATGGTGTTTAAGTACCAAGTGCCATAACCGCCCATGGAGATGCCGGTGGAATACATGCGGGTGGAGTCGATATTATACTGGCTCTTGACCTGGGCGACGATGTCCAGCACCATTTCCATTTCATCGCTGATGGGGACGCTGTCCATATCATAGGAACCTTTGCCCCAGTCGGTGTCCACCCACTGCTCGTTGACGGGGCATTGAGGGGCGATGACGAAACATTCATTGTTTTGTTGATTTTCCGGCTCGGCCCATACGGTAGCGCCTTGGTTTGCTTTGAGGATGGACTCATTGTCGGTACCGCGTTCACCGGCGCCGTGGAGGAACAACACCACCGGATAGGACTTGGTGGAATCGTAATTCTGAGGGACGTACAACCGGTAAGGCATATCGTGCTCATACTGATCGTTTGAATAGACCCGTTTTTGGAAGGTATCCTGGACAGTGGCCGGGCCGTAAAGCTCCAATTCGGCCACGTTTGCAGTATCATGGTCCGCCTTGGTGACGGTCAAACGGATATACCGAGCGGCAAAGGTGCCCACTGAGCGTCTGGTGACGTCCGATGTATTGCCGGTGACAGTGTCTACATCCACCCAATGATCGCCGTCATCGCTTGCCTGAAGGGTAAAGTTCATATTGTTGCCGCCGTGTTTGACGACATAGCGGCCAATGAAAGAGGTGGATCCCAAATCCACGGTGAGTTGGGTACTCCCATCCTGGAGGGTGGAAGTCCATTGGGTGGAGTCATCGCCGTCTAAAGCGAGGGAAGCGTCGCCCGATGCAGAGGTGGACGTACTTCCTTTCGAGCGGTTTGTCCATTGTCCATCCATGCACTTGAGTGTACCGGAGATGGCGCTGTACCACTTAGCACCCACCTTTTGGTAACCGACCTGATTGGGATGGACGCCGTCACCAAGGTCATCTAAAGTGAGGACGCTGTTGATGTCCACAAAGGTGATATCCATGCCTTTAGCGGATTTCTCCGCCACAATGCCGGGGATGGCGGCATTGTACTGTTCTGCTTTCTGAGCGGCGTTTTCCGGCAGATTGCTTTGTTTGGATTCGTCGATAGGGGCGATAGAGCCCACAAACAACTTGATATCCGGATCCACAGAGAAGATCTTGTCGATGATGGCGCTGAGGCCTTCTGTATTGACATGATCCTCCCACCAGATATCATTGGTGCCGGCCATGAAGGTAATGACGTCGGGCTGGTAGGCGTTCATCCACTCTTCCACATGATCGTAAAGACTTACAGAAATGTCGTCGCTTTTGATGCGCCATCCGCCATAGCCGCAATGCTCGATGTCATCCATGCCCTCAGAGTTGACGGTATGGCTGCCTACGAAATCGATCTCGATATTGTCACGGCTGAGATATTCTTTGAGGACAGAGCGGTAACCACCGGC
>CALCVR010000125.1 GCA_937905915.1 uncultured Eubacteriaceae bacterium | reverse complement strand
CACCGCGTGTGTTCGCCTGCCGGAAGCTTGGCAGCGGCGTTACCGGGTCATTCCCTACAAAAGCGTGGGCGCAAACGGTCTCCTTCCCTCCTTCAAGGCGGATGAGATCGTCATACATACCAAAGAGGAGCCGGTGACGGTGCAGGGGGCATTTGTGGCTGTGGCCGACACCAATCTTTCCTCGGGGGAATACCGGGGGCTGATGAATCCGCAGCTTCTTCCTATGAAATAAACGCAGGAGGTTATGGCAATGAAACGGGTGGCGAAACCGATTTGGATGGCGGTACTGGAATGGATCAATAGGCTCAAGGCAAGGCTGGGGCTGATCGAAGAGGTTCACTACATCAATGGGCCGGAAACACTGCCAGCTCCCCTGACCCAGGAGGAGGAGCAGGTGATCTTCCGCAAGCTGGAGACCCAGGACGACGCCAAGGCAAGGGAACCGCTGATCACCCACAACCTAAGGTTGGTGGTGTACATTGCAAAGAAATTTGAGTCTCCCAACAACTGCGTGGAGGACCTGATTTCCATCGGCACCATTGGACTAATCAAGGCGGTCAACACCTTCTGCCCGTCGCGCAACATTAAGCTGGCCACGTATGCGTCCAGGTGCATCGAAAATGAAATTCTGATGTACCTGCGCAAAAGTGTGCAGCTGAAAAACGAAATGTCCATCGACGAACCCCTCAACGTGGACTGGGACGGCAACGAGCTGCTCTTCTCCGACGTGTTGGGTTCCGATCCGGACATCGTCAACCGGGGCATCGAACAGCAGGTGGAACGGGATCTGCTCCTGGACGCGGTGGAACACCTGTCCGACCGGGAGGCACAGATCATGAAGCTGCGCTTTGGGCTTTGCGGCGAAAAGGAGCATACGCAGAAGGAGGTAGCCGACCGGTTGGGCATCTCCCAATCCTACATATCCCGCTTGGAAAAACGGATCATCGAACGGCTCAAAAAGGAATTGGAGCGGGCCGGATAACTGGTAAAATTTCTTAAATTGAAGAACTTGGAATTTCTGTATGCCACCCTTCCCTTCCGGTCATACTCTTACTGACAATGGAAATGATCGGTAGGGGGCGGCTTGATGCAGTTTAACAAAGTGGATATCTGCGGGGTCAATACGGCGAAGCTGAAGGTTTTGACGGAGTCGGAAAAGATGGCGCTGCTAAAGCGGTGCAAGGAAGGCGACAAGCAGGCGCGGGAGGACCTGGTCAACGGGAACCTGCGGCTGGTGCTCAGCGTCATCCAACGTTTTACTCAGCGGGGCGAGAACTTAGACGACCTGTTTCAGGTGGGATGCATTGGACTGATTAAGTCCATCGACAACTTCGATATCTCTCAGAACGTCCGTTTCTCCACCTACGCGGTGCCCATGATCATCGGGGAAATCCGCCGCTATCTGCGGGACAATAATTCCGTACGGGTCAGCCGCTCCCTGCGGGATATGGCCTACAAGGCCATGCAGGCCAAAGAACGGCTGACGGGCAGCAACCTGAGAGAACCTACGGTAGAGGAAATCGCAAAGGAACTGGGAGTTAAGCGGGAGGAAGTGGTGATGGCGCTGGAATCCATTGTGGAGCCGGTTTCCCTCTTTGAGCCGGTTTATTCCGACGGCGGGGACACCATCTACGTAATGGATCAGATCGGCGACAAGAACGACGACAGCAACTGGCTCGATGAGATCGCCCTCAAGGAAGCCATCAACAACCTTTCTCCCAGGGAAAAGAAAATTCTCTCTCTGCGTTTTTTTCAGGGCAAGACACAGATGGAGGTGGCCAACGAGATCGGCATCAGTCAGGCGCAAGTGTCCCGTCTAGAAAAGGGCGCGCTCAACAAGGTAAAGGGGAAGATTTGATCTTCCCCTTTACCTTGTTTTATAAAATATACTTTGAACATATTTATGAAAATTACCCACACCATAAAAAATACACCTAACTCTTGTCTTCGTTATCAAGGGATAGACTTATTTATGTGCATCTGGTATCCTATAAGCAGAAACCGACTCAGATACCCAGGAGGAATTATAAAAATGGCTGATAATCGTCATGCTTATCTGATCATGGCTCATCACCGTCCTGATCTATTAGTTCTTTTATTGCAAGCAATCGATGATGTTCGAAACGATATTTATCTACATATAGACGCGAAATCTTCCATCGACTCCAATATATACCTTCCCCAAAAAAGCAATCTTTTTTTCCTACCGAGAAACAACGTCCAGTGGGCGGGTTATTCTCAAGTGGATTGCACGTTGAAACTGCTGAAAGCCGCCGTACAAAAGGGGCCATATCAGTACTACCATTTTCTTACCGGGTCCACTTTTCCACTAAAGAATCAGGACGATATGCATGCTTTTTTTGATACGCACAAGGGAACCGAATTTGTTGGATTCGACAACCATACCACGACAATCGAACGAGTAAAGTATTATCATTTGTTTCATGAAAGCGGAAAGTTAACAGGTCTATCCGGGCATATAAAAAGCGGTCTTAGAGAAAGTGCTAAGTTTATACAGAAGCTGCTTTCCGTGGACCTCTTTAAGAAATACCATCTGGAATACAAAAAGGGATTCGCCTATTGGTCTATCACTGACGATGCCGCACGATACCTAATTGATCACGAAGCTATTATTTATAGGATGCTCCGTTATTCAATCAGTGGAGATGAAGTTTTTGTACAAGTGCTGCTGTATAATTCACAATTCCAATCCAAGCTATACTCTCTTACAAATGAATGGGAAGGTTCTTTGAGAGAATGCGCATGGGGAAGCAATGTGGGAGTCCGCCCAGGATGCAATTACATCGGTTCGGATCTGGAATACTTGCTCAACAGCAATCTGTGTTTTGCTTTAAAATTCGAAGGAGAGGACGGCCTGGCCCTGATCAAAAAAATTAAGGAGCATAAAAAAATCTCGTAATACTTTACTATTTATCCAACAGGTGCCATGATCACCAGTAAAAAAGCGCCCCTTACGGCGTACCGTAAGGGGCGCTTTTTTACTAAAAACCAAATCTTATTGGGGCTGCTTGCCGATGTAGGCAAGGATACCGCCGTCCACATAGAGAATGTGGCCGTTGACAAAGTTGGAAGCATCGGAAGCCAAGAATACGGCCGGGCCAACCAGATCCTCGGTCTCACCCCAGCGGCCGGCCGGAGTCTTAGAAACGATGAACTGGTCGAAGGGATGACGGCTGCCGTCGGGCTGTTTTTCACGCAGCGGAGCCGTCTGGGGGGGCGCAATGTAGC